>NZ_CP087722.1 GCF_024972735.1 Halalkaliarchaeum sp. AArc-CO | reverse complement strand
AGGCGCCGGGGGGTACCTATGTGTAGAGGTTCTCCCGGCGCCCAATGTGGTGAATTCGAATTATACCACGTTCCTCATCGATATCCGCGAACACTCGGAGATTACCTGTAATGCAGAATCGGCCCTCACAACAACCCGGCATCTGCTCGAAATCCCAGTCAGCTGGGTGTCGGTAGTGGCAGGTCGCAATACGGTTGAGCTTTTGTTTTACCCGTTCTCGATTTTCTGTCTTGAGTTGAGTCAACGTCTGTTCTCCCCGGTCGGTGAACCTGAGTTTGTAGTTCATAACTGTATTGTGGAGTCTTCTTGCGGACTATTCGGTCAGATGTTTAGTCTCTCACCACAACTGGGGCACTGGTGGTGATCGAGATGTTCACCCGCGATGTACCCGGCCATCCCCCCGATAAGGAAACCAGCAGGCCCGAACACCGGCGTTGCAGATATTGCCGTCGTGCCTGGGCGCATTGCCGCGAGACTGCCTGCAATTCCGTTTGAACTCCCGAGTAACGCCCCTAACGATGCCCCACTACCTCCACCGAGTGAGGTGAGTGTAACACGGCCTGAGGCGGTCTTTTCAGCCACAATGGAATTATTACAGTGCTGACACTCTACTACCGTCTTTTGACTTGAGTCGGTATTACTCATTATCAATCACCTCTGGACAGGAAGGACAGCCTCTTATGACGACGCTCTGGTCGATCGCTCTCGTGTAGCGGGTCCATACGTCGGAGCTTTTTGTGCCGTCCGCCGTGTTCGATTTCGATACCATCCTTATGCTGTCCGTGATTGGTTTGTATTTACGGAGGTACTTAAGTGTAATGTGCGTATTTTGCCGTATACTGGCTTTACAAGCCGTGAAACAAGGATAACTATTATATGACTTTGTAGCACATAGTACAATATGCCGACGACAAGTGTCCGACTCCCGGCTAATATCAGAAAGGCGGTCAGAGAAAGCGACTACACACTCAGCGAACTTGCGAGAGAAGGAATTGAGCAAACTGTAATTGATGACCTAGTCAGTGTCTGCTGGGTTTGCGGTGGAGGAATCCATAAAAAAGAGAAGCGGGAAATCCTATATCGACAGCTGTTCAACAAAAAAATTGTTTCTGGTGAACTGAAAGGTTATGAAGATAGGCCGGTAGATCCACACGAGCATTCACAATTAGTCGAATTTGAAAACAAAAACAAACAACAAGGAGTAATTGACCGAGATTATTACTTTGAACGTGTGGCTGATTGGTTAAATCTCCCAGAAAAGCATGAAGTTGAATTCTGCTCATCGTGTGCCGAGTATCTGGACCAAATTCGGGAGAAAAATATCACTCCATCAGATATACCGATACCATATTATTATCGATCCCAGTCTAACGGCCAAACCCCACCTGAGCCCGCCCACGTACCTGAAAGACCTGAATATCACTATGCTGCTGAAGTGATGGCGGTCTATTTAGCGAATTATTTTTGTCATCAGCGAGTAATATTTAATGAAGAGAGCCTAAGTAGAGAAGATAGACAGCGCGCACCATTTTGGTGGGCGGCACGCGCTCGAAACGAGAGAATTATTTCGACAGACTTGCATCCTTGGGCAGAAATCGCTGTTTGGAGTCATGGGGAGTCACTTATGACTGGAAAGCCTCTAGAGAGAGTATATTCTCATGCCTTACAGATGGCAAACGAGGCTGACACTGCATTCCCTACTCTCGGGATCGAGCCGCCAGTGCCAGCAATCACGTTAGATGACATCAAAGTAATGGAAGATGAATGTCCTGCGTGTGGAGGTTATTGTGGGACCTCAGATTTGTACTGTGATGCCTGCCTGTTTAGCAATATAACCTGCAACACAGAGGGGTGCGACTTATTGCATCCCCAAATCAGAGGCAAATCACTAATTGAACAGAATATCAAATTGTCTTGTGAGATTTGTGGCCGAAGTGAGTCACCGCCAGAAGAATATGCCGAGGCACTCTGTGATAAATATCAACCTATATTTGATAAACTTGAACGAACAATTCCGTTTGATAACCAAAATCTATAGTCCACATAAGGCCGGACTGAATAGCCGATCCAATCCACGGGCGATTGAGGATTAGCTTCCGACTGCTCCGCGTTTCAATCCACTATAGTTCGTCTATAGACGCTGTACTGACCGATCACTTTCTCCCGTAGCTCGGCCTCGGTTTGTGCCACATTCGTGCCCTCCATCTTGCACGCGAATCTTGACAAGAGTCGAATAGACAGACGCTGCGACGTTTTCTATGACACTCGTGTTCGACAAAAACCACGATGAGGGACACGAATACCCACAGTATTGCTCAACGGCGATAGCACACCATCCTATAGCGCCAATCCAATCACGGATTCCAATCCGGAGAAGAAGGCATCATTCCGGTTCGACAACTTCCTCACATGATGGACATTCAGCGAAGACTCCGATCTCTCCATCACTTCGCTCATACTCAATGAGCGTCCACTCAATCGAGATCTTGGTCCCACAATCTGGACACCGACCCAGGGATGGAGGTTTATCGGCCATGGGAGACGGAGAGCGCATGTGACGGTATCTCTCCGCCGAAAACTAAATAGTCAGTATACATAGGCGTTAAGACGCTCTCAATTACTGCGTGATTCGAGTTCAAAAACACCCGATTTCCCGGAGAAAATACCCATGTTGATACAGGTACTACAGAACTCAATTCGGATTTGACGAGGCGTTGCTTCCTACTCTCTGCAACGTCAATGTCGTAGTCAGACGGGCGAGGGGTCACCCAGCGATCCAGCCACATCAAAGAGGGGGCCGTATTCAGGCGGTGTCCCGGTCATATTTCCAGGATACACTGCTCATGAGAACATCTGTCGCCAACTCCCCGATTACACTGATCTCTAGTTTTATACGGTTCGGCACACACGACTGTCCATGGACATCCGGCAGCCGATTGGCGGCTGGACACTCGCTGACGCTCCGACGTCGTCGAATGGGAATACTCCCGCCGAGAATCCTCCCGACGGCCACGTTCTCGCGCCGATCCTCACGACCGACGAGTCAAAGACCGCAGACCAACTCAAAATCGCTCGCTCGGTAGCGCGAGCTAGGGACATGTCACTCCAGGTGACCACACCAACTGTATCTGGACAGTCTTCGGCGACACTCGTCCCCACAGCTCACGAAGATCCAGCCGCGGATCTCTCCAGTGAACTCACCGACAATCTTCCGGTGTGGTCCAGGTCCACCCGTTCCGGACTGATCACTGTCCATCGCCTGACCCGAACCGTCCACAATACGATCGCATCATCCAACGTCGACACAGTCGTAGTCCCGGGAGAGGCGCCGACAAGCCTCCTCGCCGGCGACAGCAGCGAACGCATCGCCGCTCAGGCAGACTGTAACGTGCTGGTGGTAAACGGCACAGCAGGGTTAGATGCCGTGCCCTCCATCCTTTTGCCGATCACCGGTGGTCCCCACTCGGGATTGGCAGTGGAGATCGCTCGCCTCCTCGCTATCGCAACCGATGCCTGTCTCGACGTGCTCCACGTCGTCGACAGTAACGCATCCGAACGTCGCCGAGAACGGGCCGACACCTACATCGATGCTGCAGAACAGCGGCTTGATGATCTCGACGGGGTGAGGAGTTGGATCCTCGAGGCGGACGATCCGATCGAGGCAATCACTGAACAGTCGGACTACTACCCCCTCACAGTCCTGGGTGCACCGACGACTGGCCGACTCAAGCGGTTCGTCTCCGGATCGACAAACCAGGCGATCCGATCGAACGCGAATAACGTGGTCGTCTCTGTACACAACAACACTGGCCATCCGACACTCGATGAACAATAGCCGAAGCCGACTTTCAAGCAGTCTTCATTCACGGTCGACGTATCCACATCTCGATGACCGGTTGCCGATCGCACGAATACGGTAGAGTTTATCGCCCCTTGACGGGTGAAGGGGCAGTTCAAACGCTCCTGATACCGTATGTCCTCGGAGAAACAGCAGTCTCAGATGGATGTATCGCGCCACCCAACGTTGCACACTGATGCGTCCTGGTTCAATCTCGCCGTCACCGTTCCAAATGACCGCTCACTCGAATCGGTCATCTCGCTCGTGGAGTGTGTGCTTGTAGAAATGACCCACGAAGACGTCGGTGCTGAATATATTTCGTCGAACGTTTGGGGTGCCAAACGGACGCAGTTCGTGGCCATCGATGAGTTCGGTGAACAGTTCAGAAAACAGCACTACGATGCGCGGTTGGGGTGGCATGAAACGACCGTCAGTCGAAGTGACGTCCGGGAGGAGTTGGTCAATCGCCTGTCGAGGTCGACTACCCTTCGGTCGAACAAATCTCACTGTGAGCCCGTTGTCGAACCGGACATCTTCAGCGTGAAACCAACCCGTCGGCTGCGGCGTGCGCTTTCGGACTCGAGATAAAACGAACACACGTGCACTCGGTGCTCAATGCTAGGGAACGCAAGCGAGAGTCGATGAATGGTTTCCCGAGACCTTCTCGACCGTTTTCGGTAGACATCGACAGTGTCGTCATCTCTGAGTCCGAGTTCAGTTCGTCAATCGATGCCAATCGTATCGATCCAGAGCGTTCCATCTTCCTCGACGACGATGGCGACTCCCCAGCAGCCCTGATGAAGGATCGAATGATTGACCTGCCGTATTAGGGAGCAGAATATTATAGTTCAGACTATTATAGTCTGATTCCTAACTTCGGAGCACATATGTATCTCCCGCCATGACCTGGATATATGGACCAATTCGTCAATCGTATCGATGAACTCGATCGGTTGCAGACCCTCTATGAGAGTGGTACTGCAGAACTCGCAATCATCTATGGCCGCCGCCAGATCGGCAAGAGCGAACTCGTCCGCCAATCGATTGCCGACCGCGACGATGCCGTGTACTATCAGGCAGTCCAAGGAACAGCGACGACACAGCTCAGGCGATTCGTCGAGGCAGCAGCGTCGACCTATCCAGACATCACGGCCGTCAAAGAGGAATGGGAACCGCTCTTAACGTACCTCACCGACAGAGACGCCATCATCGTCATCGACGAATTCCCGTACCTCATCGAATCGAACGAGGGGCTTCCCTCAGTCATTCAACACCTGTGGGATACAGCTGTCGACGAGAGTCAGGCAACGCTCGTACTCACAGGCTCTGCAATCGGCATGATTCATACCCACGTCCTTGATGGCGGTGCGCCACTCTACGGCCGGGTGTCCCAGACACCGAATGGCCGACTCGAACTCACCCAGCTGCCGTTTCGCTCCATCCAAGAGTTCGTGCCGACGTACGATCCCGAAGAACGGGTGTTCGTCTATGGCGTCTTCGGCGGTACACCCCGATATCTCAGCCCACTCGATCCATCACAGAGCCTCGGAGAGAACATCACACGGCTGCTGTGCGACCCGGATGGTCCACTCCACGACGAGCCCGAAACCGTCCTCCAGATGGAGCTCAACGAGGTGAGTACGTATTTTTCGGTTCTGGAGTCGATGGCCAGCGGGAACCGCAGTCGAAACGAGATCGCTCAGGGAGCCGGCATCGAGAGCACCAACACGTCGTACTACTTCGACCGGCTGGAAACGCTCCAGATCATCGAGAAACACCATCCAGCACTCGCCGACCCGGCACGCAGCAAGCGGACTCGGTACCAGATTCGAGATCCCGTATTCCGGTTTCACTTCCGGTATCTCTACGGCCGCGGGGGACAGTACGAACTCTACGGCGAGAACGTCTACGCGGATCTCATCGAACCGGAATTGCCCGACTTCGTCAGCGAAACGTTCGAATCGCTCTGTCACCAGGCGGTGCCGGCGCTTTATGCAGACTACCAGCTCACACAGGTGCCAAGCCAATGGTGGTACAAAGGCCAGGAGGTAGATGTCGTCGCTCCAACTGACGAGTCAACGCTGATCGCTGGCGAAGCGAAATTTACCAACACTCCCCTCGGCTATGACGTGCTCGCGGACCTCGAAGACGACGTGGAGCAAATCGATTGGACACCCACCGGAGGTGGTGAGCCGACGCATGAATTCGCCTTGTTCAGTCGCTCTGGATTCAAACGCTCCGTCGAAGAAGCTGCAGACGAGCGTGATGATCTCCGCCTATTCGATCTCTCCGATATCGTTGCCGTTCTCGAGAGTGGAACCACCCATTAACGCCGGACGGTAACAGCAGGGGATAGTTTTTCGCCCCAAAGCGGTGCAGGGGAATCAAACGTACCCCCAGAGGCGAACCAGATGAAAGAAACAAACGAGACGACAGCGTATCGAATAACGATCACTCTCGATAGCGCCGAGCTCCCCGTCGACGAGCAAGCCCGCAACGCGCTTCTCACCGAGTCCGTTCACGAGTCGGCCATCTCGTCGAAGGGCTTCGTGGCATCGACGCCGGCGTAGCAGTCGTGCTGTGTATCCCCCGGGCCCTCCAGCGGCTCGACCCAACCGGTCTCAATAGCCTCAGAACCGAGTGCGATGCCATGTCGGTAGCAGGAGCGCTCCGGCCATAGGAGCCGGTGGCGTTCCTCTCCGTCGATAGTAACCCTCCCCGAAACCTCCGACCGTGCCTCGAACCCGCTCGCTTTGACAACCCGTTCGCCGGGTTCGAGCATGTATGTCTCCGCCAGCTCGCCGTCCTCGATCTCCACTGTAACAGGTAGTGTCTCATCGCGCTCGTTTTCGATGGCGAGTGACGGAGTCGCCCCATCGAAGCAGGGAGCGGGATCACCAGTCTCGTCGGTTAGAAGCTCAGAGAGGCAGCGCGGCCGGTCCACAGTTATCTGGTGGTTCTGAAGGTGAAGGTGACGTGGACGTATCCGACTCGTCAGTACCGCCATCCCCGGTCCCAAGGCAGCCGGCGACGGTGCCTGAAATGATGGCTCCCGTCGCGGTCAGGATCTGACGGCGATTCATTGCGTTCGAGCGAAGCAACTGTCCCCCGCGGTAAAGCCCTTCGCGACGCTCAAAGAGGTGTTTGTGTCTGGAATACTGATGTCGGCCCTGTTCTGCAGCAAGCCAGTCAGAGTACTATCCACGGCTGTTGCTTTCATTCCGGTGGAAATTGAAATGGCTGCTCAATACGGCTGCGAAGTGACCGAACCAGAATCAATATCTCCTCTGAGCAATAGTTGAACAACCTAGGGAGATACCTGCCGAGTCATATGCATCACTGGTCAGCGTTTCTCAATATCGGTTCGCATCTGGAAGAAGCGACTGAATTCGGTGGCTACATCCTTGTCTTCGTCTTCGCTATGATTCCGGGTATCGAACCGTTTATTGTAATCCCAGTTGCGATTGGTCTCGGGCTCGATCCAATACTGACGGGGTTCGCGGCGTTCGCCGGCAGCGTCGCCGTGGTTGTAGCGATCGTTCTTGTCCAGAAGCGACTCATTACGTGGTGGCGACGCCGAACGGGAACTGACGTGAGCGTGTCAAGTAAGCGCTACAATCGAGCACGACGAATCTCACGTCGATACGGTCTCGTTGGACTGGCCCTCGTTGGACCGATCATCGCAGGCATCCATCTCACAGCCCTCTTTGCAGCTGTTATGGGATCGGATAGCCGTGTCACGATCGGCTGGCTATCGCTTGGCCTCTGTATCTGGACAATCGGTCTCGTTGCCGGGACAGTAGCCGGCTTGTCATTACTCGAACTGCCGTAACGAGGGTGCTGTGCTGGACACATCTCTTTGTTGCTGTTCCTGTTAAGAACCAGCGTGAGTGAGATTTCCGCCGATCTACAGATAATCAAGGCGAGTGCCTCGGGGTCGTACGGAAATCGTAGATTTCCGTGATGACGAGAATCGAAGATTCTCGAACCACTTGACCCCGAGGGTGAAGCCGCTACGGACATTTATTAAACAATACTTCGTATCGGCTGGTAACGACCGCGAAGGATATTGAAGACCTCAATATGAAGTGGTCGTTTGGATGATGGAAATGCGGCACCTCTCAAAACCCGCGTCTTTGGCGTGGTGCGACGGGTGCTGTCGGGCGGGGTGGAGCCGCCGACCCTCACGGACGCACCGAGTGTTCGGGTGTTAATTCCAACCAACCGCAAACGCGGGAGGTCGAGGGGAATTAAATTCACCTGCGACCGCACGCCCCAGTTTTGGGTCGGGCAGTCAACACGGTGAAGCCTCGGGGCTTGCCCCCGAGGTACTTCACAAGGCCGGTCGCGAAGAAGGCCGATGGCTGACGCAAAGTGACGTCGCCGAGTCCGGGAACGTCACGCCAACGACTGTCCGGACACACCACGAGACGCTAGAGGAACAAGTAGCCTGACGACGCCCCCTGTACAAATACTGCCGTTAGATATTTTTCTCAGGAAATTATTTGTTTCTCGACCGCGTAGCACCCAGTATGACCGAGACGTGGGACGACGTCAACGAGCAAGTCAAAGCGGAGTGGAAAGACGATACCACGCCGTTCGAGCGGGTGTACGAAATCGTCGAACAGACCCACGATGGGCAATCGGCCGCCGAGATCGCCGATCGAGCGCTCGTGAGCGAGCCGACGGCGCGTCGCCACTGCAAGACGCTCGTGAACACCGGGTTCGCCGAGACGGAACAGGACGGCCAAACAACGCGGTATAAGCGCAATAGCGACCGGGTGTTGATGTCCCGGATCCGTGAGCTGCGTGAGGAAGTCAATCGGCCAGAGTTGCTCGACAGCATCCAGGAGATGAAGGCTGATATCCGGCGCTACGAGGATCGCTACGATGTGGTCTCACCCGAGGAACTCGCCCAGCAACTCGACGCCGACGAGACAGCGGGCTGGGACGATCTCACCGCGTGGCGAACGACGCGGCAGAATCTCGCCGTCGCCCAAGCAGCACTCGCCTACGACGAGGCCAGCCACCAGCTCGCTGTATGAGCGATGACGACCGCGCCGGCGAGTTCGGGCCGATCTATCTCCCGGCGCTCCAGCGGATTCGTGACCTGTGGCTCGAACTCGAACCGCTTGTCGACGAAACGGCGTACGACAACGTCGTCGCCCCCACGGAACTGCAGATCAGTCTCAGCGATGGGTTGGGCGACGCCGAGAGCGGTCGGCTCGATATCCAGTGGAGCGAACTCGGGATGTATTCGTTCCACTACGTCGATAGCGACGACGTCAACTGGCGCTTCGATCGCCACCCGAATACACACTCTCCCGAGATCCATTTCCATCCGCCGCCTGAAGCCGCAACAACGGACGCCGAACCGTCCTGTATCGACGTGACCGAGGTCTCACTCGTGACGCGTGCAGTTTATGCGATGTGGCGGGCAGCGTACGAGGACGACGACATAGAGCAGCTGAATAGCGCCTCAAACCCGCCGTGAGACGGAATTAGCGGATGGCGCGGTCAGCCACATCCATCATCTGCTCACGAGCGGCTTCGACATCCGAGTAGAGCGCCAACGCGTGCTTGATGAGGCGACGGTCTTCCAGATTCTCCTCCCACCGCGTGATCACGTCACGGCGTTCGCGAAGCTCGGCACTTGCGAGGTCGCCGTCGGCGAGCGACTGTTCGAGCTCTCCCACGTCTCGATGTCGTAGGTGGCCTGCCACTCCTCAATCTCCTCGGTGATCGCGGCCAATTCGTTGCGAAGCTCCTCGCGCGTGTTCTCCTCGATGAGCGTACGGATCTCCTCGAAGAGCTGTCGCGTGTAGTCCGGCTGGTAGCGCGTCGTCTCACCGGCCTCGACGCGGCGCAGTTGCCCCTCGACAAGATCCTGGAGCTCCTCGTTGGTCGTACTCCAGGCGGCGTCAGCCTGCTCGCTGATCCAGTTGACCGACCGCGGTTCGCGAAGTGTCTCGGCGACCGCCCGAATACGGTCGCGGGCGCTCATCGATGCAGTCCACGACTGGACGCCATCGCCCGGGAATTTGGACATGCTTGGCACCGCTAGTCCTGATTCCGATACGGGAGCGTTGTTACGTCGAACGCATCGTAGTGCCGGTCGTAGGTGAGGATGTGATCGACATCTAAGGCCTCCATATGCGCTGCAACAGTGAAATCGGTGAGTGACGCATCCAGATTCGTCCACTCAACGAACGTTGCTTTGGCGTCAGCAAAAACATCCTCAGGGACGGATTCGAACTGATACAGCGTACTCTCGTCGAGCGTCGTAAGGAATGACGCGGCGTTCCGCATTGACGCTTGCTTTTTCAGCCGGGGTGCGGCCTCGTCGACGATGTGGTCGTTGACGATGAGGCGACGATACGGGAGGTCGCCGTCACGAACGAACGTCATGAACGCTCGCGAAACTGCGTGCATCTGATCCTGGGGGTTGAAGAGCGCGTACAGGAACTTCGGCCCGACGACGACCTGATGACGGACGTGGGCCGGACGGAAATGCTCGGGCGCGACCGTCCCGATCGGGGTGTCAACTGGTTCAGCCATTCGAATTCAGGATTGCGCGGACGGGTCGTCGGCGAGCCTGAACGACTCGTCGCTGCCGTCCCACTCCTCGACGAGATCGGCTTCCTCGCGAGCGTCCGTCGCCGCCGATGCTGGGAGAGATCCGTCCTCGAGGTCGTCGAGGACGGTGAACGCCGGGTCGTTGGGATCGGCTTGCTGCTGGCGTCCGATCCACTCGATCAGCGCCTCGTGCCCGGCTTCTTTGAGCGAGAGGCCGTGTTCGCTCGCGAACTCGCGGAAGCGTTCGTATTCATCCTCGTTCAGTTCCGTTTGAACGTGCTTAGTATCGTTACTGCTCATCGGGGCTCAGTTGCTACTCCCAACTACTTGCTCATGAAGTATAAGATGTTCGCATGCCTTAGTTCATACTCAAATCGGAGACAGAGCGGACACTGGCCTTGACGTTGAAATACGAATCCGGGACAAACCACACTGATCGATGCGTGATCGCTATCGAGATTTCGAGAAACTGCGGCCGACCGGCGAGGCGTCCCACATTCCGGACACGAGGCTGGACGACGGGTGTGAAGGTGCCCCCCGACGGCAACGCGTCGCGACGAGCTCTGGTGGTTACCCTGATGCGCCGACGGCAACCGACGGCGAGTGCCGATCCTGTGGGGCGTCAGTCCCAGACGACCAGACAAAATGTCGGTTCTGTCTCACCAACCATCTCGGGAGTGACGCCACTTGCACGAACGAGTCAGCGTCGACGACGTTTCTCGGGATCGTCCACCTGGTCGTCGAGTCGACCACGTTCTACGGCGCCGTGGCGAAGGGCGGCGCCGCTGCGAGCCTCCTCTCCGCCAACGTGGCGGAGCCGGCCGTCGACGACTACACGCTCATCTACGATCTCGACGAGGCGCCGGCTCGCCAGCTGGTCGAGCAATGGCCCTCACTCCCCGAGGCGGTACAAGTGTCGTCAGGAGAGGGTGAGCGGCTTCTCAGTGCCGCCCGTGACCGGACTGGGTGGCACGGGCAGGGGCGCGTCAGAACGTCAGGAACAGGTCCCGACGCGGCTCTACGACCAGCGTGGGGACGGCATCCTCGATGCATCGCGTCTCGACGCGGTCCTCGACGACGCCGACGACGTGGTGTGGCTGGTTCCAGCGATGGCGCTGACCGAATCCACTGACGTGGCTGCGGCTGATCGCCAGGTGTCGTCGGTACCGACGGCTCTGGAACTCGACTGTCGAACCTGTGGTCGGGCGACCGACCATCGGTTCAGGACCCACGAGTCGGTCCCGGATGAGGCGTGGACGGGGCAACCGATCTGGGAGTGCCGGGTGTGTGGCTCGGCTCGCTACGGACCCAGTCTCGAGTAGGGTCAGTGCTGGGCGTCGATTAACCAACACACTGCGAGTAGTGTCGAGGTTCGTTAGTTAAGACCGCGAGCTCCTGCAAGCCCGATGCCAGTCTCGATAGTGAGTCTTCTCACCCGGCCGGTCGGAGCCGATCACGATGAGCGTCACGTCGGGGTACGACTTCTTCGGCGAGCACGCGGTCTACGTGGAGGGCTTCGCCCAGGACGGGTACTGTTCGAACACGATGCGCTCGCTCACCGACAAGGAGGTCATCAAGCACGTTGGCGACGTGCGAAATTTCCGGACCTGGTGGGAGGAGCTCCTCGCACAGGTCGAGCTCGTCGCCGACGGCCTCTTCGAGTTCATCCGTAACGCCCAGGACATCGAACTCGACTTCTCCGATCTCCCGTTCACCTACTCATCTCGTCGGAGGCGTTTGCTTCGCTGCTCGAACTCCTCCTCGGAGATATCACCGCGAGCGTAAGCGAGTCGAAGTTCCTCGAGTGCTTCGTCAGTTCGCCGTCCGTCCTGTGATCGCACCGCCTTGAACAACAGGTAGCCTCCCCCAAGAACGATTAACAGGAAGACCGCCCACATGAGTAGCCACGACCACCACATCCCGCCAGTGCCGTTCCAAGCCCCCATATGGCCCCAACCGACCATCCCTATCATCGGCATCGCGAGGAGCATCAGGAGAAACGGGACGATCAGAACGATGGCAATGACGATCAGTAGCGTGCGTGCGAGTGGCTCCGTGGTTGACATAAAACCGATTTGCTCCGAGTAGTCTTAATAACTGTCCCGAGTTGCCGGGTAGTGTTTAGCATTGTGAAGCGGCCCGCCCCGCTCGCCGCTGCCGCCCTCCGCTTGCTCACGGTTCCCTCCGGTCACCGTTCGCATCGAGGCGCTCTCTTCGGTCGCGCCTCGCTTCGCTCGCGACCGACCATTCCGGGCATGCGGGCGCTCTCCGCACCGCCCGCGCCCGTTCCGGGCTAAAGTGAATGTGCCCTCGACGCCAGCGGGAAAGCGCGGGGGGTTGCGCGGCGCCGCTGCTCACCCCCCACGCTTTCTCCGCTGGACGCTCGCTCCGGGCGGGTCGGCGCGCGGTGCTGGATGGTCAACCACACTCCGGCGCGCTCTCGCTCGCGCCCCAAGGGGCGCTCGCGAAGGCGCGAGCGAGAGCGCGCAGACGGCACTATCAGTCGTTGTCGTCGGAAAACCGCGATGTCCTAGCATCGCGGTGACGGCGCGTGAGCGCCTTCGTGCAGTACTCAAGTCCAAGTGAGTACCAATGTCAAGTAAAAACGTCTCCAGTAATGTAGTTTCGGTTGACGAACGAGCTTTTGAACAAACGAATGACAGTGCAGTTGACGAGTCAGAATTCGAGGCCGTCGACGACACACCGGAGTTCCGGGCGGGAGTCGAGCAAGAAACGCAGGCAAAGGTCGATTCAAATCACCCAGACGGGATCGTCCAGGACTACTCGCATCTCACTCTGGCGCAAGAAGAGCGGATCAAAGCCCGCGAAGCAGAGCTGGATCGGATCAGTGCCAAAGCCGAGTTCGGAACGCAAGACGGTCGTGAACGGCGGACGCGGAAGGCAGCTGCAACTGGGAGTGCAAACCGACGTAGTGAGTTCCAGCGCCGGCGGGCAAGCGTGGATCCGATGGCCGACCCGGACCGTCCCGATCCACGTGTCGAACTCACCCAAGAGCAGTTGGCAGAAGTGAACAAACAGTCGATGCGGTTGGCCGAGCGGGTGGATGGCTGGTCGCGAGCGGCGATCAGCCGGCGGTTGGCTGAAGAGGTCGTTACCGGCCGGGAGATAACGAGTGCAGTCGTCAAAGTGCTCGAAGAACTCCAGACGGCGCCCTGTGGGGTGGTCCCGATCGGGAAACTCGAGGAGGTCACCCGGGAGAAAGTAAGTGTCAAAGGAGAAGTAGAAACACTGTGGGATCCAGCATCGCCTGCAATCGCACAGGTAGGATTACTCAAAGACGAGACGGGGACGACCAAAGTGACCATCTGGAAGGCATCGGATGCTCCGGCGATCGAAGAAGGTGAACAGGTACGCATTCACGGGGCTGCTCGGAGTTGGTACAATGGGCGCGTTTCCCTGGCCGTGACCGGCTGGTCGACCATCCAATTCCCCGATCGCGATCGGTGGTGGGAGAGCTAACCGGGTTCCAATGCCCTCTTTTTTTGGTATGTGCCGGACCGACCCGAACCCCACCTCCCCACCCTCCGCTCCGTGCTCGCTCCCTTAGGTCGCTGCGCGCGCAGCCACGACCGTTAAGAACGGGTATAGAAAGCGCTTCATCAACCGCGAACCCCTGAGTAACTCTATTCAAATAAGCCCGGAATAGTGCGCGGTTTGACAATAATAGAATACAAGTCTTATAGGGTATATACCAGTCTATGCGTTCTTCTGTTCCACGCACCAGTAATACATATCTTCTTTCAGTTCACTTGGTGTTTCACCAAACAGTAAACCAAGCCGATATCCAAGATTATGCCAGGAAAGTACCCTAAAGGCATTTTCTCCAAAATCTTCACTATCTGGATTATTCGCGTTTGACCATCCAGTTAGAAAAACTGAAAGGGCCTCATCATCTCCTAGTTCAAGATCTCTGCGATCATCTTCTTCGTAGAGCAACCCCTTGTTGATCTGGTGGGCCGGATTCTTCCAATCCATGTGTCAAATGGTGAGATGGCTGAAATAGTTATTATCCAACTACTCGGCTGAACAACTCTTCTTAATTTGCGTATTGTATTCAGCACTTCTTCTGAAACCTATAACCAGTTGAGAGGTTCAAGAAAGCGCCTCATTCCTCAAATTTCACGGACAGTCGCGTCCCCAACCGTTCGAGTCACTCTTGAGCAAGTTCGCGACGCTGTTGAGTTTCCTCGGGCTGGTATTTGATCCGAACAATACATCCTCCACAACTGTCACTGCAGGCACATTACCCTCTGCATGCGCTTCGTCGGGATTCGCTCAAGATCGATATCCCCCTGATCACGGACCTTGTACTCAGATACGTAGAGAATAACCGCCGCTCGCCGTCAACGATGCGGTGGATGATGTCGGTGTAGGTACCGTTGATCATCATGCACCCACTAAAAAAACACGACAACGACGATTCGTCACACTCGCTTGGAATCTCCGTACATGAACACAGGCAGCAGCAGAGCCAGTATTGGATGTTTACCGTCGGTTGTAAAGCTCTTTCAGCGGCGGGATTTTTTCGATATCAGAGTCATCTATTAAGTCCCAATAGATTCCCTTTGGCTTGGGCGGCGTCTCTTCCACTTCGTGAATGCCCGATGGGCTGACAATATAATCCACGATCGTATCGTGCTCTGCGAGCAGTTCATCCCGATCCACCTCGTCCGCATCGATCACTTGGACCTCATGGGCTGCAGCGACAACCGTCGTGTTCTCGTCCACAAGACCTATCTCTCGTAACATTCCCCATTCCAGATCGAAGAAGCCATGCCCTTTCCCCATTCGAAGACCATCTTCAGTTACAAAACTAGTCCCGGTGACGAGGATATCGAATTGATCATATGCTTCTTCAAGTTCCGATAAGGAGATTTCTCGACCGAAGCGGTTGACACCATCAAGGGTGCCCGCAAAATTTTCATCACCGTCCGGAACCTCGTCTGGCTGTAATTCGAGGAACCCCCGGAGAATACCGTATGAGGGCATTATAAACGGGATGTCATCACGAACGAGAGATTCTCGTAATGAATCGAGGTTGTTATCGGGGGTTACGAACCAAGATTCAACGCCTAGATCAGTCGCCAAGGTCCGCAGATGTTCTGTCCCACGCTCACTTCCTTCGTAGTCAGCAATAAATTCTCCAAAATCCCAGGCGAATCGAGAGTCAGGATAAGCTACTTCACGAAGTTGTTCCCAGACCTGTTCGCGGAACTGTTCTCGGTGACTGCGTTTACTATCGTCTTTCATATTTTGTCAGGCTGCAACGAGTCCTTCCGGATCTCGGAGGAGTTTTTGTGTTAACCATACAAGGTAGAGCCACACGATTGTGGACAATACCACCGATCCGACTATCAGGACGCTGAATATTATTGATTGTACCATTGTTTTATTCCATGGTTTCGATTGCTTTGAGTTGTTCATAATTGTATTCGCCCGGCCACAGATAGATACTGATCACGGCAATGGCTGTACTCACTAGTGCAGCCATGGCAAACGCAAACAGTAATGATTGGTCCACTCCGAGCGGATTGAAGTCGAGTCCATACGCTGGATGTCCCCATTCGAACCAGATACCACCCACAACAATTCCCATAAATGCTGCGAGGAATGCAGCCTTCCCACGTAACTTTGGCGTGTAAAGCCCCAGTAGAACCGGGACGAACGTCGCTGCTGCAAACCAATCGGCGATGAGTAACATCCCGAGAACACTCGGTTCAGTCGTGGCGAAGGCGATGGCGGCAATGGCAACGATTAGAGTAAGAATACGCGAGATTCGAAGCAGTTGATCACCCTTGATTGATTCATCAAACCACGGGACAATATCGACGGCAAAGATACTGACAATCGCTGAAAGTGCGTTGTCAAGGGTACTGGTGATAACCAGGATTATGAGAACAATAAATGCTAGAACCAATGACGTTCCAAACGTAAATCCAACTACTGCTGGTAGTGGTTGGGATGGATGATCGAAGGGAATCTCAAGGCCCCAAGCAAGCGTTCCATACAGGCCTGCCATCATACCGAGCGGAACGACACACAACGCAGCCAGGAGCAACGATATCTGAAGAGTACGGCGGTCTTTACCAGAGTGCGCCCGTTGCCAAAGTGACTGATTTAGCATTTCGGCACCCAGCAGGGCGATGACAATATAAATTGCAAATTCTAATCCCGGACCATATGTCAGATCAACGGCTTCAGGAACAGACGTATGAATTTCGTTATATAATTCGAACGGGCCACCGAATTGGAAGAGTAAGACGACGATAGAAAGCACCAGTAATGGTATCAAAAGGATCGTTTGAATTAGGTCGGTAAAGATGCTCGTGAACAATCCACCATAGACAGTATAGACGACTACACCTCCCATAACCATCACGAGAGTAAGCAACACAGGCACATCGGCAAGAATATTGAGGGCCAACGCGACACCAGTCAGATTTGCGGTCATGAGGACCCACATATAGAACAGAGCAACGAAAAGCACGAGAACGTACATCAGCGGACCATACCTGACTTTTGCATATTCGACCACTGAATGGCCATGTGGCATCCGTTCTTGGATCTTCGGGGCGACAGAGATGTACAGCAAGAACGGGACTGCAAACGCAAACCCGTATCCAATGATGGCCGGGAAACCACCCCAGATAGCGGCGCCAGCTTCTGGCGGACTGAACAGTAACCCTGCGCCCGCTGCATAGGCAATGAACGTAGCGATGCCGAGTGGAATTGTTGAAGATCCTCGAGCAGTCAGGAAGTCATCAATGTCGATTATTTGTGTTCTTCCATGTGCTAAAGCGAGCACGATCAACGCACCGAGTGCGACAGCCATTGTAACAATGGCAAGTGTTTGCATATCAACCATCGTTTGACAGTTCTACGGTGATTTCGATATCGTTTAAAATTAGTGGTAGATCTGTCAGTTTGGAATAACTACCCCCAAGATCCGGGATTGAAAATTCTACGTAGACATGCTCGTGTTTTCATAAACTCCCTGATCTACAACTACATTGACAACTGGAAGATGTTTCTTCTCAGTCGGAATTAGAATATTTTGGAATCCACCCAATAAAATGGATGAATTCCTAAGTACTAGAACACCACCAGTGACCTCCTCGATCTACGTTAATTCGTCGAATCCACCGTAGACCAAAGGACGACTGATCCTGAGGAACAACTGAAAACGAATAAAATCTTGGCACTGATCGCACCCGTTCAACTCATTATCTGTACGAACACTCACTCACTGGTCAGACAGATCACTGGCACAAAGGCGGTAAATCCTTGCCGATCTATTGTTAACCAACAGAATACGGGTAAAGGGGTATTTTGTTGGTTAATCCACTTCAGATTCGGAGTCTTACAGATTCCAACTCCCCGTCGAGTACTGGAAGCTAGCACGGTGACCGTCAGCGCGTATTTTTTTATGCGCCCCAGAAGGTGCGGCGCTCCTGAAAACATCACAGAGAGCACACCGTTTTCGATGGAAACAATGGCTACAGCCAGTGACACGTCGGTTTCCTTCACCGAAACCGATACACGACAGAACGAGATGAACCGGACGATCAAAGCTTGGATCGATGAGTTGGTCGAGCGCGTCGACAACGCGCAAACCAGTGCAGAGTTCCAGGAGTGGCTCGACGTCCAGAGCCGTTTTCACGACTACTCCTACCGGAATACGCTTTTGATCAAACAACAGTGTCCCGAGGCAACCCGGGTTGCAGGCTACCGAGCGTGGCAGGAAGACTTCAATCGCCACGTCAAGGAAGGGGAACAGGCGATCTGGATCTGGGCACCGATCATCACGAAGCAATGTCCGGAATGCGAAAACTCACCGAGCTATCACGAAGACAGTGACTGCGAGTACGACGAGACGTCACCCGAAGAATGGTCGGAAGGGGTGGTCGGATTCAAGCCTGCCCCTGTGTTCGACGTTTCACAGACCGACGGCGAACCACTGCCAGAACTCGATCGGGCGGCCACTGGGGAAGCCGGCGATCTCGTTTCTCAACTCATGGAGGCCGCCGATCAGGTCGGCGTCACTGTTCGGATCGTTCCCGAATCGGAATGGTCGCACGGCACTGCCAAGGGAGTCTGCGAAAAGCGGAGTCTGTACGACGGACATCCGCTCGTCGAAATCCTTGATCGATCGAATCAAGCAGATCTTGCTCGAACGCTGGTTCACGAGTACGCACACGCCCTTTTGCATTTCACCGTTGACGACAATTCCAAGCGGTCGAAACGGGAGGTTGAGGCAGAAGCCGTTGCGTACATTGTCGGTCGATACTACGGACTCGACACCAGTGGTTGACCTCCTCCTCCGCGTGAACGAGGAGGAATCCCACCATGGGATTTCAGGCCGAGCGAAGCGGCCTGTCAGTTTCAAGACGCATCCGTTCCAAGCGTCATCTGCTGGAGTTCAGCACTCTGCTTGGCTGTCTTGTGGCCCGGTCAAAGAGGCCCCATCCTCAGCCGAGTCATCGCCAGTCATGTCTTCTCTGGACTGGCTCTCTCCACTGAGGTAGCGGTAAATAATGTTCATCGCCCCGTTTATATCGGCTTGATACTCACCGACCCAGCAGCCGTCGTTCGAGCATTTGAACGTCGCCTGTCGTGGACGGTTGCCGTGTTCACCGCAGGCATGACACGCCTTCGACGTGTTCCGGGGATTCACCGTCTCGACGGGAATCCCCTTCTCGGCGGCTTTGTAGCGAATCTGTGCGTGCAGTTTGGCAAAGCCCCATCCGTGCAACCGTCGATTCATGTACTCGCCGTAGTCCATGTTCTCGCGGATGTACGTCAGGTCTTCCAGCACCAGCACTGGGTTCTCGACAGACTCGGCGTACTCCACGACCTCGCGGGTTACACGGTGGAACACATCGTCAATCTGGTCCCACAGCGAGTCGCCGTAGGACTCCGCGATTCGCTCACTGCCGCGCTGCTGAAGCCGTCGCTTGGCAGTGAAGTAGGTTTTGCGGAGCCGACGAGCGGCCTTGCCGTCGTCGGCCCACAGTTCGGGGCGAACAGGAGAACCGCTCTCGTCGCGGTGACACACCGTGACGAGACTCGCTTCTCCAATGTCCACGCCTATCGGCGTCCTGTCGAGCCCCGCGAGACAGGGCTCGCTAGACTCGTCTGGCGGCGTCCCCTCGTCGGTGGACGCCTCAGATGTATCCTCCACGTCGCGGGTAACGGTGATGTGGAGATACCACGTTCCGTCCCGTTCAAACAGCCGACTTTCACCCATCTCGGCGTCGTCTGCGTACACCGCTTCAAGCCACTCCCGCTGGTCGGGATTGGCGCGTGCCGGTATCCAGAGGTGGTAATCCTCGTGGTGCGGGATTTTGACGTACCACTCGATAGCGTTCTGTGGCTGATGGTCAAGTTGCAGTCCCTCGTTGGTGAACCGCACCGGATGGTCGTCGTGAAGCTCGTCAGCATCGTAGCTGTTGTGGAGTTGTGGGACGTACTTCTTGAGGGCGTTTTTTGCGTAGCCGCTCAGGTCGTACTCAACAACCACGTCGTTGGCCGCTGACTGTGTATCACAGCCAGCGGCGAAGGCGGCTTGAAGTGCCTGCCGGTAAGCGTCTCGCGTTTCACGAAGCTTCTGCCGCTTGTGGGTGTTCGGGTCCACAAGCTTCAGTTCGAGCGTTTTCGTGAGTTCGGTCACGCTTCAGCCTCCTTGTGTCGGTTGATGTAGTTCTCGACAGATTCGCTGGAGACGTGCCCGGCTGTTCCGGCGTAGTAGCCGCGTGTCCACCGGATTTTCTCGCCGTCGTGGTCGGCGTGGCGGTGATTATATTTCCGTGAGGAAATGCCCTTGAACCAGTTGGCGAGCAGTGATGGGCTGTGTTTGGGCGGGCTACTGACGAACAGGTGAACGTGGTCGGGTTGAACAGTCAGGTTTTGAATGTCCAAGCCTTTCTCGTCGGCAATTTCGTGGAGGATGGATTCCACACGGTCGGCAACTTCTCCCGTCAGTACCGCGTTGCGGTACTTTGGGAGCCACACTATGTGGTAGTTGAGGTTATAGGTTGCGTGCCGTGTAGTCTTCATCCGTACTACACACTATGGTCATATGATAGCAAATATCTTGCGAAAACGGTGGGAAATCCAACTCTGCAATAGAACGGTGGACTGCCACACTATGCTGTCCGCTCGACACCCGCCTGTTCGCTCCTCGGTTCCGACAGAGCGTCGGAACACTCGTCACTCACGGGAAGGAGGGGGTATGCGCTCGTATCTCTATCATCGACGCTCTCGAGTGACGGTTTGGTAGCGTATGATCAGATATCAACGTTCTTCCAACTGAGTTTCTCGAGACAGACCGACTACTTTACACTCTGTTCGTTCATTCGCTTCCGTCGGGGTATGGTCCAACCCTAGCGGATACGCTATCTCTGTCGCCGACAAATATCTCCTGTATGCCGACGATGGATTTTGAAAGACAGGCGACCCGGACGCTCGAGTACATCACTGAGTCACCGACGATCGATTCAACTAACAAGCAACTCATCCAATCGTTTTGCCAGCAATTGCGATTGTCCGGGATCAGTGCAGCTCGCCGCCAAAAGTTACTGGCTCATCTCAAAATCATCGCTGAACAAGCAGATTCGACGGCGTTTCAGGACTTCGAGAAAGAAGATGTCGAAGAACTAGTCGCGTGGCTCTACACGCGCGACGTAGCCGAATCGACGATTGCTGACTACAAACAGGTAATCAAGCAATTTTGGACGTGGATGCACGATGGAGAGGAACCGCCGGAGACAGCATGGCTCAAGAAGCGGAGTCCTGGTCATCGCCGTTTGCTGCACATCATCTCTTGATGCCGAATGATATCGAAGCGTTGATTGAAGCCGCTTCCAACGAACGAGATCGGGCATTCATCGCTCTGCTTTGGGAAACCGGCGCCTGAATCGGAGAGTTGATCGATGTACGGATTGGCGATATCGAAGACGGAGAGGGACTGAAATACATCATCGTCGACGGAAAAACTGGCTCTCGACGACTGCTTTTGCTGGAATCAGTATCGTACCTTGACGAGTGGCTGCACGTTCATCCCGATCCAGTTTATACGGCCTATCTGTGGAGCAAAATCGACCTAAACCAGGGAAGTTCAAACGAGCAAATCGGCTATCAGTATATCCGCCGCAAAATCTTCCAGAGGGCCTGCGAACAAGCCGAGATCGAAAAGCCAGTGAATCCCCATCATTTCCGGCACAGCCGTGCGACCTACTTGGCCAATTATCTGACTGAAGCGCAATTATGTGAGCGGTTTGGTTGGGTGAGGGGATCTCGAGTTCCAGGAAGGTACGTTCACTTGTCAGAAAGAGATATTGATAGTGCCAATACGAGAACAGGTAATGAACCCCACTACCATCGTCTCGTCTAACAAGCTCGAAGGGTATTGGCTCTAAGCCAACAGATTTATTAAATAAAGTATATTCTATTCATCCAGATTCAACACATGTACGATTTGACTGGATTCCAGCGGGACCTTCTGTACGTCATCAGTGGACTTGAGGAACCGCACGGGCTCGCAATCAAAGACGAACTGGAACAATACTACGAAAAAGAGATCCACCACGGACGTCTGTATCCGAATCTCGACACACTTGTCGACAAAGGGCTTGTCGAGAAAGGACAGCGTGATCGTCGGACCAACTACTACACATTAACCCGGCGAGGGCGTCGTGAAATCGAGGCTCGGCAAGAGTGGGAAGCCGACTACATCGAATAGTTTCTGTTGGAGCGCGGCGAGCTCCTGAAAGTAGGTCGGGGCGATATCGTAGAGGCGCGTGAAGCCTGGGAGTACCACAAACGGAGGGCACGGCGATAACCGACGGCCGAACGGCCACGGAGGAACTGCCGATGCACCTCGCGTCGGCGGCCACGCGTGTTGAAGGATCCGGACGCCAGGGCGCACGTCGAGACAGCCCTCGAGGGCGCCGAGGCGCTGCCGTGCGTGCCCGGAGCTGGTGGCTGGAGTCCGTGAGATGCAGCTGAAAGCGACCGTCTATAACATTCGCCAAATCGCCCGATACCCGTCAAGTCTGCCGCCGTGTACTGAAACTGTAGAGCCGAATTTTATACCCTCTCCAAGCGGATACGGGTGAATCCTTCTGGAGCGAGAAGTGACACCCGAGCCAACGATGAAGTTCGGTAGCCGTACAGACTGAAAGACTATCATTTTCATTTATAGTATATATATATTATATTTCTGTAGTCAACTACTGTCGTTCTACCGTTCATGAGTAATTGCAGAACTTCGATCTACGGGAGCTTGATTGAGCAAATCTAGAGACGTTATAGTCGAAAATCCGTGGTCCAACTCAACGAACCTCCATAGTGGCTGTACAACGGCGTTGCTCCTGCACCGAGCCGACTTATTCACGTACCGCATTTTTTGACGAAAACACAGGCAGTCTCCAAGATGTTCTGACTGAAATCCGCCCATGCATTTACCTTAACGACGAATTTTTCGTCGATAGAAAGCTGTGTTTCAGACCCACCGACCATCGTCACTGATTCCGATTCCACCAGGACCCAGATGGATATCGGAATTCTGGCAAACATATATCTTAGTAAATAATTATCCGAACTACCCAGTTTGCATACTTTTTATCATTCCAACACAGATTCCGCCGAAAGTGACTAAATGCAGTCGTCCTCGCATGGAATCCGCTAATACTAGCAGTAACTGACTAAGGACTGCCTTCCTTTACATACATATAAGTGTAAGTCTAGGCGCCCGCTATACGTCATCAACCCTCTGTTTATCAGAGCTAAACATAGTTGGAGACCAACTGTATATAGCTAATCACTTGATCATCCAGCACTAAATTAGTCGATTTTGACCTCGTGTGTTTATCCATACTAAACTGTCATCATATATGCTCTCCAGAAGTTTTGTTTGCATTACGTCCAAGCGCAGCTAGTCTTCTGGATCTGTACCAGAATGGCAACTCTGTTTGATTATCTATCGAGAACGTATTACTCGCCAACCCCTCGAATTCCTTGTTACCTTCGGTGAGTACAATCCTTGGACAAATGCAAACTACAGCGAGGTTAGATTAAGTTCAATGACGTTTTTGGCCTTTTCGATCATTTCCGGAAATTCGTCATGATATCTCTGGTCTCTTATTCTACTTGATGGGCCAATAATACTAATCCCACCTATCACATCCCCATCCTGCGACTGTATGGGAGCTCCAACACCGACAAGACCACTGATTGTCTCTTGTTTATTGTATGCGCACCCTCGGTCTGCTATCTGATTCAATTCTTCTAGCAACTCTTCTATATCAGTAATCGTATTTGGTGTTTTTTTCGGGAGACCATGTTCCTCTATGATTGCCTGCACTTCCCGATCGGGTAGATGTGCGAGGATTGCTTTTCCAACTGCTGTGTGATGGAGGTGATCTCGATGACCAACCCATAAAGGCGTCTTCACCGCGTACTCCCCATACGCTACATCAAGCACGACGCCTAATCCGTGCTCTTCAGTGGCAAATAACGCTGTTTCACCACTTTCATCGGCTAAGTCGTTGGTTTGTGTCCGTACCAGTTCCAGTACTGGATATCGAGATTGAGCTCCATGGGCGATGTTGAGAAACCGCAGTCCCAAATGATAGGTACCATCATCGTTTTTTGCTACAAAATCATTCGCCTCGAGCGTTTTGAGATGATTACTAACAGTCCCCTTTGACATACCGATATCGGCGGCGAGGTCTGTTACTCTTGCTCCATCGCTCTCCCGAAGCGAGATGATAATATTGATCGCTGTTTGGACTGACTGTACGAGGCGATCATCTGAGGGAGTGCCAACACCTTCCATAACGTAGAGTGTATTGCAGAAGTAAATAAGTGTTTAGGAAGAGTAAACCTCAGATTCTCTCCCGGCTACTTATTCCAGTAATAGCCAATGCTCTGATGTCAAAATGCTCTACCCCCCATAGTGGTTTTGCCAACTATGATCATAAATTATATAAATTATCTCTAATAACTGTCCAAAGGTTTTATTACTACTTCTTTTGATTCTATTTACATGGGATCGGAAGCCATGACTGACAGTAACAAATCCGGTAATCGAATTACCAACTACCTGCGTGCCATCGGGCCGGCGTTATTTTTAGCCGCAGTCGTGGTCGGGCCAGGAAGTATCGCTCTTAGCACGATCGCGGGCGGCCTCTACGGGTACTCCCTTGTTTGGGTCCCGATAATCACGACGATATTCATGATCACGTACGTTTGGATGGCCGCCCGAATTGCTCTTGTAACAGGGGAGACCATATTTGGGGCAACCAGGAAGAAATACAGCCAGAATATCGCTTTTCTCGGCGGGTTCTTTGGCTTTCTAACGATACTTGCATTTCAGGTGGGCAATAATGCAGGGATTGGTTTCGCATCGGAAGCACTCGTCGGTGGCGATGTCCGATTATGGGCGGCGGTGTTCACGCTTGTTGCGATCGGATTCGTATGGTTACCGGACCTATATGATAAAATTGAGTGGCTAGTCCGAATTGTCGTTGGTATCATGCTTATTGCCTTCGTCGGAACCCTTGCATTGGTAGGTGTTGATCTCAATGCGGCGGCTGTTGGACTCGTTCCATCGTTCCCAACGTTTGATGCCGTCACCTTATCGTTAGGAATGGCGGCGACGACATTCTCAATAGCAGCCGCAGTTTACATATCTCACCTGATGGCAGAGAAGGAGTGGGGACCCGAACGACTTACCCAACAATCTGCTGACACAATCATCGGGATTGCCGTTCTCGGCCTCATCGCGACTATTATTCTGCTAACGAGTGCCGCTGTAATTTTCGAAGGTGCAGGCGAACCCGTATTCTCCGCCCATGGGATGGCTCTTCAGCTTGAGCCTCTCGTTGGACCTGGAGCGTTCTATCTGTTCACGATCGGATTTTTCTTTGCAGCATTATCATCGCTCGTGGTGAATGCATTGATCGGTGCGACACTGTTCGTTGACGGCAGGGATATGGATCCGTCAATGGATGAGCGACCCGTGAAGATGTGGGCCAGTGCTGCAATGCTTGTTGGATTGCTTCCAGTACTCGTCTTTCAGGAAAACCCGATTGAGATTCTCCGACTCGCGCAAGCGCTCGCAATCGTCGCCTTCCCCTTGTTGGCATTCCTCGTACTAGCTATCTATACTGACGAGGACATGATGGGAGAGTACGTCAGCGGCCCGGTTATCAAAGGTCTTGGCATCATTGGCTACTTCACTGTGATCGGTATCATTCTGAACTACTTCTATGAGGTTTGGCAGTTCTTGACCTAGGTGAGTTTCTCCTCTTCGTTGTTGGCACACCGATTTCAATTCAATCCCACACTGTTGCCGACATACTTATTGTCTATTGTATCGATCCAATAACTGCTAATGACCAAGCCTACTGTCGGGTATATTGGATTGGATCATCACCACGCTAACGCGTATTTGGACAGTCTACAACAATTACCCGTATCACTTTCGAGTATCTGCGAACCTAATCCCGAGTATGAACCGTCTCGTACGTCTCTGGATGGGCTTCCATTCTACCGTGATCCCGAATCATTACTTACTGAAAACGATCCTGATATCGTCTGGATTAGTCTCTCAAATAAAGCTACACCGGACATTATTGAGCAAGCAGTTACGCACGGAGTAGACGTTTATGCAGAAAAGCCATCTGCAAAGACGGCGCCGGAACTAGAGTCTCTCCGGGACGTTGTAGAGAATTCGGATGCAACTCTCAGTTTTTCCTATACATGGCGAGGCCATCCTGCTGCTCAAGAGCTCAAAGAACGTGCAAAACAAGACTTCTTCGGAGACGTTCGCACAGTCGAAATGCGGTTTCTAGCGTCACAGCTACAAGCACGTGAGACTAGCCATTATCTATACGAATCCGATGCGAGTCGCGGGGGAATCGTTCAATGGCTTGGTGTTCACTGGATCGATCTCCTACCGTGGATTATGGGAGATCCGATCACCGAAGTCAATGCGACCACGACAGCTAAGACCGAGTCTGTCTCCGTAGAAGATGGTGCTGTGATCCAATTGAAGTTTGAATCTGGTGCTCTTGGATCACTGCAGTGTGGATACTACCTTCGCGAAAATCGATACGATACGTACCTTTCAATAACAGGTACTGAAGGTCGGATGTCATGGGATCCAATGGGAGATTATTTTGGATTCGAAGACGAGAACACCGTCGAAATTGAGTCTGTAAGTGACGCGTATTCTTCTGCACCACGTCGATACCTAACATACGACTACGATGCTGTCCCCGGATATGGTGGGGGGTTCGGACTAGCGTTCATGCGACAATTCTTACGCGCTCGCAAGAATCCTGCCGTCGAAGTCCCCGCAGGATTTGACGATGCAGTGTACGTTTTGCGAGTTCTGGATGCGATTTACGAGTCTGCCAACCGAAATGAGTGGGTTGGAGTGTCCGATGACTAACCTGGTCTCAGATTCGTCACCGAAAACACGCTTGCAGCGAAGCCACCGCGGCAATGACGAGGCCGTTACTGCCACTCCGAGCGGTAGAGTTCTGTAAACGCATCCCCGTCCATTTGATACGTTGAAAGCTGGGGTGAGTCACGGATAACTGGTTGGCATCGTTCGATTGCACTATTGACTGCGAGCAATAGTTGACCGCAATCGACCACCCGTTCTATTCTGGTCTCCCAGTCCTCAATCGCTGCTACAAAATCAGCTAGGTATTCTCGATACATTTCGTTGTGTACCGTCGTATCGTCTTCCAATGTTACGGCCCTCCCATGATTAACGCTCAATACGATGAACTCGTTTCCGCTGGTGTCGGGGCCGGGCCCATCTAATCTTAGGGTGGCAAACGTTCCGTTTTCAAATTCAACATCGACTGTGTCACCCGGATCTGGTGCGGGTGTCACACGCGTCCAGTTTGCGCTTGCCAGCGTCCGTGCAATATCGACAAGGTGAGCTCCATAGTAGAAGCGGTGCTGATACCCCAGACAGTATAGCGTGTCACTACCAGGGGTAGCCGACAGTGTCTGGAGCCGCGGATGGTACGGAACTGCTGAGCCACCAACAACCGGAGTGTCAGCTGCCTCTGCTGCAAGGTCTGAGAGGTCATTCACTTGCCCTGCAATGGGTTTGTCTATGAGCGTTGGGACGTCTGCTTGTAGGGCTTCAATGGCCAACGGGACGTGATTGTCCCAATTCACGTCGAGCACCATTACCCCGTCGACAGAATCTATTATCTCCTTTGAATCGTTACACATCGTGGCGTTGTACCGATTACTGAATTCGATTCGATATTCGTCATCGCGTGTTGTCCCGTCGTCCCAGACTGCCTCAAGTGACACCTTTGGCATTTCCTCGATAATATCCGCAAACATCGGGGCATGGCTGGTGTCGAGACCGAGGATCCCGATAGAGACCATTGTTTTGTGCAAGAATCCCGAGGGATATTAAATATAATTTGAGGGATTCTGACACTATTTTGGCGTGCTATTCCGAGTTGGCTTACTCCCATCTGCTGTCGTTTTGAATGAGATTTACCAACAAGATTTATGCTCCAGTCTCCTAAACACTTAAACCACTCTTGAAACCACCTAATGCGACAGCGTGGATCTACGAGTAGGTCCGTGGTTTCAGGAAGCATTCCAGGTCCACCATGAGCGATAACAAATTGGCAGACATCACGACTGAAGCAGAGCTCTCGGACGTTCTTTCGGAACCATTTCCAGAGGATGTTGAAACAGCGCGACAGCTCGATGGCGACGTGATGATCCTCGGGGCGGGCGGAAAGATGGGCCCATCATTGATCAGGCGTATTCTCCGTGCCATTGACCAAGCAGATGGTGATAACACAGTTTACGCTGTCTCGAGGTACTCCGATCCAGACGTCAAATCACAATTAGAGTCCTGGGGAGCTGAAACGATCGGGGCTGATTTGTTAGAACCCGGCGCATTGGATGCGCTCCCGGATTGTGAGAACATCATTTACATGGTTGGGAAGAAATTTGGAGCCACTGGCGGAGAACCATTGACATGGACGATCAACTCATATCTCCCCGGTGAGGTCGCCCGGCGTTTTGCAGATTCACACATTGTTGCGTTTTCGACCGGCAACGTATACCCTCCAGTCCCCGTTGATTCGGGTGGCCCAACAGAAGAAGACGAAACTGGACCAGTTGGGGAATATGCCCAATCATGCTTGGGGCGTGAACGGGTCTTTCAATATTTCTCAGAGCGCAACAATACCCCGACGTGTTTACTCCGACTTAATTACGCCGTCGAGGCACGTTACGGCGTGTTGGTAGACATTGGCCGTTGGGTCTATAATCAAGAACCCGTCCCACTCGATATGAGCTATGTCAATGTTATTTGGCAAGGGGACGCAAATTCAGTATGTTTCCAATCTCTCGAGTTAGCAGATTCTCCAGCTGAGATCTTGAATATGACCGGTCCCGAGATCCTGTCAGTTCGTGATATCGCAGAACAATTCGGCGACTATTTCGATTCCGAGGTGACTTTCGAGGGCGAAGAGCGGGACACCGCTCTACTCAACGATGCGAGCCGATGCCATGAGATATTTGGAGAACCCAAAGTCCCGGTCTCAGATGTGATTGAACTTGTTGCGTCGTGGATCGAACAGGGGAATCCGATCATGGACAAACCTACAAAATTCCACGTGAGAAGTGGAGAGTTCTGATCACGTAGTGAGCGTATCTAACCGAAAAAACGTTATCTCTGGCGGTAGAGATACGGCTGTATGCATACAGTACGGTTTCGAGATCCCACAGGGTTGACTCGAACGGGCCAATTGGTTGATGACGTTATCGAAACTGCAGGCCGAACGTATTCATTTGGAGAGGTGACTATCCTGCCGCCGTGTGAACCAACCAAGATTATTTGTCAGGCTGGTGGATTTTTAGACCACCGCAAGGAATCGGGTGTCCAAGAAATACCTGACCGCCCCGAGCTATTTTTGAAGACTCCGAATTGTGTGATCGGCCATAAGGACATGATAGAGCTCCCACCGAACCGTGAACAAATAGAGTTTGAAGGAGAATTTGGAATCGTAATCGATCAGCAATGTCGGGCAGTCACTACCGAGAACGCGATGGGTGTCGTTCGGGGATTCACCTGTCTTAATGACATCTCGAACCGAGACGACCAAGAGCAGGAACGAAATTGGGTTCGCGGTAAAGCCTTCGATGCGTCGCTCCCGACAGGCCCAGTTCTGGCAACACCAGATGAAGTCCCGGATGATGCACGCCTGACCTTGAGAGTCAACGGTGAGACCAAACAACAGACGACCCGTGAGCAGATGTATTTTTCAGTTCCCAAACTTGTTTCCGAAGTGTCTGAACTAATTACGCTGGAACCTGGGGATATCATCGCGAGTGGTACACCATTTGGCCCAGGCCCACTGTCTGATGGCGATACTGTCGAGGTCGAGTTCGAAGGTGTCGGCACACTCAGAAATTCTGTCGACTCCTACTGAGGTGTTGGTCGATTTGATAGCAGGCATTGGCTATATGTGTTCATTTGTTGTCGGCCTATTTGAGGGGCTCACCCTTTTTCGAGGCCGTCTGCGATCGCCGTCTCGAGGTCGTCGATTAGATCCTCGGCGTCCTCGATCCCAACCGAAAGCCGGATGAAGCTATCCGAGATGCCTGCCTCGCGGCGTTCTTCCGGTGAGAGGTCCTGGTGGGTCATCACAGCGGGTTGTTCGACGGGGGTTTCGACGCCTCCGAGACTTCCCGCCAACTGGAACACCTCCATCGCCGAGAGGACGTCGCTGGTCTGTTCGAGAGTCGCGTCGAGTTCGACGCTTACCATACCCCCGGAATATGTCATCTTCCCGGTAGCTATTTCATGGTCGGGATGGGACTCAAGGCCTGAATAGTAGACTGATTCGATGGCCTGGTGTGACTCGAGGTACTCGGCGATGATCCTGGCGTTCTCACAGTGAGTCCAAATTCTGCCTCCGATCGTCTTCGAGCAGCGCTGGACGAGGAAGGCTTCGAACAGACCGAGTGTAGCCCCTTGATTGTATTGGATAAACTCGATCGTTTCCTTGAGCAACTCGCCGTCGGTTACGATCGGACCCGCGATTGCGTCGGAATGTCCCGAAATGTATTTTGTGCGCGATTCAACGACTACGTCGGCATCGAGTGACAATGGACGCTGAAGCGCTGGCGAGGCGAATGTGTTATCCACCGCGAGTATGGCCTCGTCCGTGTAGTCGGCGATTGCTTCGATGTCGCTAACCTGTAGTGTCGGATTCGTCGGGCTTTCGAGATACACGAGTCTGGTATTTGGAGTCGTAGCCGCCTCGACAAGTGCGAGATCGGTTGTGTCGATAAGTCAACATTGACACAGAATTTGGAGAATACGCGGGGATGGAATCAGGAGTTGCACCATTGTATCTTCGGACCTAGTGAATCGTAGTAAGGTAGCAGATTAATCGTTAAATCAAATAAACGTAACGAGAAATTAACGCTGGTAACTTCAACTAAGGATGACGAGTGAGGATGAACAATGTTTGAATGTTCTATACTCGAAAACGGTCGACTCACCGGTGGTAACGAACGCTTCGGATGGTATCTTCTTGAATCGAAGGCTACACCCTGCGCAGGCGATGAAGTTTGATGCCTGATTTCACTCAAAATCATAAATTAATAATACATTATATTTTCTCTATATCTTTGGTGTAGGCTGCTATCTTCGAAATCTTATTAGTGAGTCTAGAAAACCCATCTACAATCGCTTACTGGTGTAGTATCGGATCAAGTAGGGGACAATAAAACCCAGATCCATTTACGGAAGAACTGAACTGGCTGTATGAAGCCGTCGATGCTACAACGAATCGCCTGATTGACGTACGGCCCTTCGACGAGAACACAGGCAGTAACCGAGATGGTATTCACTGAACTTTGCGACAAACATCACGGTGAGGACGAATCTCCCTCGGCAATGGAGCGCCGCAGCTCCAGACCGCCTGCCAACGATATGGACTCTCGATCTCGATATAAAACATATGAAACCGGTATGCTATCAAACATATCTATTTGAAAGTAAAACATTAAACCACTCAAATTTCACACTTTATTAGCTATGCCCAAGCGGATACCGCTTAAAAATGGATTCACGCATTCGTCTACGCATGATGCTATTCCGGCTTGCATGGGGCCATCGATGCCACGTTCTTCGCCCGTGAGACGGCATCGAGACACTACCAACACCGCTTGGATCACCACATACTCACGCTGAAAACCACGGCGCAAGTTGATACAGACACGTGTACCGTCCTCAATATTCGCTGCTCGGCACATTGGCTCCACGACACCCAGCCTGGCCGTCGAGTTGCTTGTTGCAACATCTAGAAAACAGTGAGACTGCAAACCCTACTATCCAAACGCTCGGGATCCTTCGCCTTCAGGCGGAGGAGGATGTCAGCCGACAGATGGTGTTATGATTGTACATGTCTGGCGAAGAGGGTCCTCATATAGTGGCTTGCGAAGATTTGCAAGACTGGTTTCGTGAACCCCGGACTTCACTCGAAGCACTCCCCGAGGTCTCGGTGCCACCGAACCCGATCCCGCCACCGACGCCGAGAAGTTCGAAGCGGCACTCGAATCCATACAGCTGGCCGAAGAGTACCGATGAGGGAGGAGCCAGAAGACACCCGCGTGGTCATTCCGAAAGAGATCACTACGAAGAAAACCGACTCGCGCGGCCGGATCACGTTGGGAACCGACTACGCCGACAAGGAAGTCACCGTCGCAGTCATCGAAGTCTTCGACTGAACTTCGCACAGGATTGTACTTTAGACTGCTGCGAACTGATGTGCCCAACAGCCAGGGCCGGTCACCAACTTGGCTGTCAACACGGCCAGAACAGATTACTTGATTGCGTAAGCATATCAACTCGTCATGGAACTATTATCGTGGAACGTCCAGGGAGCGTTCCCATACTACACGCCCGTCGAGCGAATTGAGGACCAGATCCGGTACATCGATGAGGAAGCAGGATGTCCGGATATCATCGCACTCAACGAAGTCAACCGATTCAGACGCGACCTGTGGCTCCAGAAACTGGCCGCGATCGGCTATACCGATATCGTCCACACGCTCGATTGGGCCGAAACACTGGGCGAGAGCGACATCCCACCACATCAAGATTACAACCACGTGAATGGGAATCTCACGGCTATCCACGACACGTTCAGGGGCACCGATCTCACGAGAATACATCCGAGTATCCGCTCCGGACCGTGGGAGGATGCCGATCTGAAAGATTGGGATACGAACTTCCCGGAAAAGATTCTCCACGCAACGGTCGAACTCGAGACGACGACGCTGGATATCTGGAATGTTCGAGCCGTACCCGGTAGCATGCACGGCGAAGAAAAAATCAAGATTCTGAACAACACGTACAATAGAATTAGGAAGGGGTGCGATCACCCGTGTCTTCTCACCGGCGATTTCAACGCACCCGATCGGGAGTTGCCGGATGGGACGGTAATCCCCTGGCGGTTCGATCAACAGGGAGACATCGCCAAGCGGTGGGTTGAAGCCGAACGGAACGTCCTACAGAGACTGGAAGAACACGGTATGGTCGATGTGTTCCGTACTTTACATGGATACGGCGAACTCGATCAGCTCGATGTGAGTCACGCCACCCAAACGGACGATCCGTTAGCGGTGGCGCCAGCAGCAGTGGAAGGCAAGCGATTCGATCATTTAATTGCCTCGGCAGAGCTGGATCCACAGGCATGCTGGTACGAGCAGAATGGCTTCCGCTGTAGTGATCACGCGCCACTCATCGCAGAATTTCGTGTGTGAGATCACGTCCGGCGACGATGCCGGAGGGGCGTACTGTTGTATCCCAGAGAACTTGATACAAATAGCGTACTGAACGCTCGAGATTACATCAAAGTTCTCGGCGCCATCCTGCGTCGGTTTCGAAACGAGTCAGAGATCACACGAACGATTCCGCGGCTAGCGTCGAACCGAGTTGCCGCAACTCGGCTACCTCGTCAATCTCGGTAACCCACCGATCGGGTACGCCTTCGGCACCGAACCGCGCTCCAGCCACGGCACCGACGACAGCCCCGATCGTGTCCGTATCACCGCCGCGGTTCACCGCCGTGACGATAGCGTCTTCGAATGCGGACGCCTGCAGCGCGTCGTGCAGCGCCGTCTGAACGGTATCGACGACGTACCCGGATGTCGACAGCGTGGGCGTCTCACCCGCGGCAACCGGCTCCAGGGCCGCGACCAGTTCCCGGGACAGATCCTCGCGCCGATCGGCGAGGACGCTCGCCAGCGGCCGCTCCTCGCCGGCGGCGATGCGAGCGATCGTATCGGTGACGATTACACATCCATCGGTACAGCGTGGATCCGCATGCGTGATCTGTGACGACTGTCGGCTCACCTCGGCCAGCCGTGGTCGGTCCTCGGCATACGCTATCGCAAGCGGTGGACACCGCATCACGCTGCCATTGCCGGCGTTACTCCCCTCGGGACTGGCTTCCCATACGGCCTGGCCGGCCGTCTCCCAGTCGTCACCCTGGGCGATCTGCTGGAGCGCCCGACGGGTCATGGTCCCGATGTCGAACGGGTCAGACTCGTACCACTGAACGAACCGATCGGCAATGTCATCCGGATCGAACGTGCCCTGCTCGGCGAGAGAGCGGGCGATACACAGCGCCTGTGCGGTGTCGTCGGTGATCGTTCCCGCCGGCTGGTTCCACGTTCCATGGCCGACCATCTCCGTGAGTTCCCCGTACTCTGCAGTAATCTGGTCGGCAGAGCGGAACTCGACAGGCCGACCCAGTGCGTCGCCACATGCGAGGCCGAGTATGACGCCCATCGCGCGTTCGGTGTCCATGAACACATACTCCCGGCTTGTCACTAAAACCCGGCTCCCCGAGCGAGTTAGACTGGGGTAGTTGACATGCGTATCTGCTGAATAGCGATTAAAGGATGCCTCCATCGTGAACGTGAAAATACGAGGTACTCCTTGTGTTCTACTCAAGGACAACCCACAAGACTCCGCTCACCAAACAGGCACTCGGATGGTCATCGACGACCTGCCTGTAGATAGCGAAAACGTCCTCACGGTGGCGGAGCTCAACGCTCGGATCAGTGAGGTCATCGGCGACGCCGATAGCCTTCAGGGCGTCCAGTGTGTCGGCGAGGTCAGCCAGGTCAACGAGTATGACTGGGGCGTGTTCATCGATCTCGTCGATGGCGACTACGAACTCACCGCGTTGATGTGGGGGAGCCGGTACCGGAAACTCGAGTCACCACTCGAACCCGGTATGGAAGTTCTGCTCACCGGAAGCGTGGATTTCTATGCAGAAGACGCGCGGATCAGCCTCAAACCATGGGAGGTGTACGTTGTCGGCGACGGTGAGCGGGGATTGCGCCTCACCCAACTGCGTTCGGAACTGGCCGAGCGAGGCTGGTTCGACGAAACACACAAACAGCCCCTCCCGACGCTGCCCCGTCGGATCGGCATCGTTACCTCCCTCGATGGGGATGCCCGGTACGATATCGAGACCTCGATTCACGATCGGTATCCCGACGTCGAGTTGCTCATCCGGGATGCCCGCGTCCAGGGCGAGCATGCGCCCACGTCGATCGCGAACGCGATTCACACGCTCGATCGCGAGACTGACGTCGACGTGATCATCGTCGGTCGAGGTGGCGGCAGCGAAACCGATCTCGACGCATTCAACAGCGAGGCCGTCGCCGAGGCGATCTTCACCGCCGGGACGCCGATCGTCACCGCCGTCGGCCACCGCGAAGATGAACCGCTCGCCGGCGAGGTCGCCGACGCAACGGCGATCACGCCTACCGAGGCCGGCACCGTCGTCGTTCCCGACCGAAAAGAGTTGACTGCCCACCTCGAACGATTGAACGACCGGCTCGAGAGGGCCTATACCCGGAGTGTTCAGGCACAACTTGACGAGTTGCACAATCGACTGGAGACCACCTACACCCAGACGGTCCGGGCCGAGTTGGATCGCCTTGAGGACCGCCTCGAAGCCGCTTTCGCCGAGCAACAGCGTCGCCACGCCCAGCGGACGACCCGTCGCAAGTACGGTGCGATCATCGCCGTCCTGCTTGCAATCGTTCTGGGGCTCGTATTGTATATCGCGTTCACGGGGTTGTGATCATGACCGACCAATCACTCGACGAGAAGATCGACCGACTCGAACAGCTTATCGACCGCCTCGAAACTGAGGAGCTGTCACTCCAGGAGGCTCAGCGCCTCCACGACGATGCAACAGCATTGCTTGAGGAACTTGAAGCCGAACTGGACATTGGCGACGGCAGCGTCACCGAACTCGACGGTGGGCAGTGAGACACTGTTGTAAACTGCTTTCTCCGCGATGTATCAGGCCTTCCGTTACATCTCATTTTCAGACTTCTCGGACAACCGCGATCCCAGCTGATCGAGTTGATCTTGCGCACTCTCCCGGCGATCCTTTGTCTACTCGGGGCGGTACTCGAGCCGTTTGATCTCCCCACTTTCAATCGTCACCGCCAGCACACTGCCCTCCTTGCATGGGTCCTCGGGCACGCGCTCGACCGGGATGTCCCGCTGATCACGAACCTCACCGTCGTCCTCAATTAGGATCACGGCGGTCTCCGCATCGACGACCTCCGCCAGCTCCACGTCCGCGACCTGGTCACCAGCTCCGCCCGCACGGAGCCGTGTGTCGTTGTCGGCGTGCAGTACGATACACTGATGGTTCGCGATCCCGACATGCTTGACCCGTCCGAGGAGATCCCCGTCCGGCAGGTTCGCCTGGAAACGCCCCGCGGGACCACGATCGCGCTCACCAACCAGCACAACCAGTGGACCGGCGCGCTCACAGGCGTGGCGCCGCTGGGCGACACGCCCGCCGCGGGACGCGGGGGGCTCCGGCGGGTCGGCCGGCGCGATCCCGTGGAAGTACGCGAGGCGTGGGAACACCGCGAAACGGAGGGCGCGGCGATGACCGACTGCCGGACGGTCACGGAGGAGTTGCAGATGCACCTCGCCCAGGCGGCCACGCGGGTCGAGAATCCGGATGCCAGGACCCACGTCGAGGCAGCCCTCGATGCGGCCGTGGCGCTGCCGTTGACGCCGCTGGTGGAGTGTCCCGTGTGCGGGCGGGTGGGGCTTCCGGAGCGGATCGAGACCCACCCTTGTACGGGCGAGTTGGTTGAGAGGCGGAGCTAAGTTTCCAGAGGGCGGTCCATTACTCGCTACATCAGTCGACTAAATCAAGAGTGTAGAAACTTCTATTTCCACAAGTGCTTTCAGAAACAGCAGCTCTGGGGCTGAGGAACCGGTTCTATTCAGTGCTAATCTCTGCGCGGATTCATCTGGAACTCAGCCAAGATTCGTGATCGTACAGTTCACCGAACCGCTTCAATCCCTCACAGATTCGTCTGAAACCAGAGAGTTCGTTCTCCCTCGGCGGACACTGATGATGCTTCAACCCACAAGGGTTCGTCTGAAACTTCTCAAAACCGACGAGGCCTGAGTATGTCCGAGATGCTTCAACCCCACGAGGGTTCGTCTGAAACCGTCCCTTGTGTGGTCGTAGCCGGATTGAGGCGAATCGCGACTTGACCTTCGACCGTGTATCAGAAGGACTCTTGTGGGGTTGGCCAAGCGGCCACAATGCCACCGATCCGACTGTTATTGGCCGGCCAGATGTGCGTTCCGCACCCTGGTTATTTAAGCAACAGCTAAGGAATTTAGACTAAGTTTGTAGAGGGTTGATTTTATTACATTTGGCCATCATCTCCCAGCTATGTCACTCAATGTGACATCCAGGGAGGTGAGGTAGTCAGATGCGGGTTCTGGCACGGCTCTCTGCCCGTGCAGACGCAGCCTACGACCACGCGTACCATCACAAGCTGCGAGGTCGGATCTGGCGTGCACTCGAAGGAACCGACTTTGATGAACAACACGAGTCCGGAGAGCCACCGGGATTCGTCTACTCCAACATCTTCCCGTGGGGGGAAATGCAGGAGGGTGACGAACGGAATCTTTTGGTTGCCTCTCCTCACGAGTCGTTGTTGGCTAACGTTGCAGAGGACTTCCAGGCCGATCGTGAGCTGAACGTTGGGGAGATGCCGCTGTGGATTGACGAGGTCTCCGCTCTCGATGTCGATGTTGGAGAGCCCGGCACGTCGGGGACGATTGAAACTGGAACTGGTGTGTTTGTCCGGTTGTACGAACATCACCGGGAGAAGTTCGGGATCGAGGACGGTCACGGTGACTCTCCAACGTTTTGGCGTCCAGAACACTCCATAGAGCCGTTCACAGCCGCGATCGAAGATAACGCCCAGCAGAAACACGATCTATTCGCCCCCGATTACCTGCCCGGGCCCACGGAGGTTGAGGGACCACTGTTCGATGGTTACGAGTTGCTCAAGACCTATGCGTTACCGCTGACGGTGACTCAGGGCGTCGAACGAGAGGTCGTCTTGAGCAAGTGGCGGTTTGACTACACTGTGCGTGATGACGACCACCGTCGGCACCTGAACCTGCTGTTGGACTGTGGCGTCGGCGGGCGAAACGGACTGGGACTCGGATTCGTGAACATCACCAATGAGTAGTAAGCATCAGTCCGTTCCACAGGAAGCGTCGGAAGCAATCGAACGACTCCCACAGCGACGGCCGGCGTCGCTGTACGACGTGGCCGTCCAGTATTCGATTTTTGACTGGTACGAGACAGTCACATCTGGCGATCTCGACTTCGATCTTGCGCCGGAATATCTCGCGTTCATGACTCCGGCAGCGAAGAGCGACCTGCTCGGAGAACCAGATAACGCGCTCGTCGTGTACGTTGATCTAACTGATCCGGAATCCCCCACGTTCCGAGATGAGCAACCAATCGCATTCGAGTCGGTGGATGCCAGCGGTCGGTTCAAATTGGGGCATTCGTATCCGGCGAACAAGACCAGCGCGATGACCGACTACTCGATTACGACGCACAAAGATGCGTCAGAGCATCATCTCGCCGGACAGCGTGACGATGCCTGGGGGACGAACAACATCAAAGACCGGTTCACTCAGTGGGCTCACAGCGACGCAGCCGACCGGGTACTCGAACGCGACGTGGAAGACGCGTGGATCCTCGAAGCATTACGGGAGTTGGGCACGGCCGAAGACCGAATCGACGAACTCGTCACGCGTGGGGACGTGCCGCTCGATCCCGAGGATGAAGAAACGGAACACGAAGTGTTCGTCACAGTCCGACTCAAACTCCCCGGTGGGGAGCGATATCAGTGGCCGGGCGAGGTTCCGGTCTTGAATGAGGTGATGGTCGAACAGAAGGCCAAGCGGTTCGAAAACATCTCGGTGGACGATGCGGGAGCCGACGGCGTCGGCTACGTGAGTGGAGAAGATGATCGTGTGACTGGCGGCTCGGCCGGACTCCTGGGTATGTATGCGAAAAAGCAGAGGGAGCACTTTGCGGATCTCTCGCCGGACGGGTCGGAGGCTTGGCGGAATCGCCCCCTGACACACGAAATTGCCGCCGCAATCGCCACGGCCAACAGCGTGTTCGAGGAGTTCTTCGAACGACTGGGCGACGGCCGCCGTCTGTATGTCCTCCCGTATCTCGGTGAGCATCCGGAAGCGCTTGATCCGGAGGGGTTCGATGCGTTCGCCCGGGAGGTGTTCATGGAACTTCGCAACCGGGAGGCCAGCTCCTTCCAAGCGAAGGTCAATGAAGTGTTTTACGAGCGTGAGGAGGATGCAGCAGTCGAGCCACTCTTCGAGGATCTTGCTGCCACGCCAGCCTACGGGCCGGTCAAGGTCGCCACCGTCTTTCAGGCGACCGGGAACCCGGACCGCATCTTTTTCGAGGAACTCCGGACAGATGTCTATCGCCCGCGTGCCATCGACGAGGCTCATGATACGGTTCTCACCTCGTCGGTGTTCCAGGGCGAGGGCATCTTAGCAAACGTTCGCGACCGCTCGGAGTCGCCACTACTCGTTGCTGGCGCCGATCGAAGCAACATGGCGCTGTTCGGCGGCTACTTCGACTGGACGACGGAGCCAACCCGCACGAGCGAGGAGGCCGAAGGGACGCCGAAAGCCGGCGACATCGACGATGTCCGGGCACGACGGCTCGGGCAGTTCCTGCAGGGGGAGAAGCTTCCCGTTCGAACGCTACTTGAAGAATACCTCCACCTGCTCGTCCAGGAGCAACGTGACCTGTTCGACGAGAGCGATGGCAGTCATGTCCCGGCGCGACAGGTCGCCGAACAGTACGCCCAGTTGCGGGCACTCGCGGAGATTGACGCGCTCGGTGATGAACGACGTACCGCAGGGCGACGCACAGCTACCCAACCGACAACGACGACCACTTTCGCAACCGTGACCGAGACAGCATCTCAGCCGTATCAGGATCGGACGCAGCGTCTCGAGGACTTCATCGATACCCATGAGGTTCTCAGCAGTAGTGAGCCACATCAGGCAGTATTCCTGCTCGGTGGGCTCGTCGGCCGGATCACCGCCTATCAGCGTCGCGAGGGGGTCTCGTCGACGCTCGTTCGACGGTATCCGATCGACTACCTCACCAAGCAGTCAATCAAGGAGGTGACCAACGAGGTCATCCAGATGAACAACACGTACATCGAGTCCGACGACGCTCTTCCCTCGACGTACAACGCACGCTACACGGATCGACTTCCGAACCTGATGTTGGCCAGAGATCCCAGTGACTGGGATGTCACGCAAAACGAACTCCAGTGGGTGTACGCTCTCGGGATCACCTACGGTAGCAACGACATACAGATCGACACCGCCGACACGACGGAGGAGTAACTCATGGCAGCCGACACTGACACCACCACGCTCGAGAATCGCTCGGAAATCGTCTTCCTGTATGATGCAGAGGACTGCAACCCGAACGGAAACCCACTCTCTGCGAACGACAAACCGCGTGTTGACGAAACGACCGGACAGGCGGTCGTCACGGACGTCCGTCTCAAACGCTACGTCCGGGACCAACTCGACGACGATGAGTTAGGGATCTACATCCGTAACCCGTCGAAGGCACCCTACGAGGACGTTCCCGATCGCGATGGGCTGTTCAAGCGTGTGACGGAACTCGAGGAGGACGATGTCGAAGACATGAGTGGGAGCGACGCTGCTGAGGCGTTCTTGAATAACGCTGCCGACGTGCGGTATTTCGGCGCAACCTGCTCGTTCAGTTCGGAGTTCCAGGACGCTCTCGGTGACGACTTCCCCGGCCAGTTCATCGGCCCGGTACAGTTCGAACACGGCCGCAGCATGCACACGGTGACGACCAAAACCGAATCGAAGCAACTGTCGACGGTGGTCGCCAGCGAAGCGGGCGACGAACAGGGGACGTTCGCAACGGACAACCGACTCCAGTACGCGCTGGTGAAGTTCCACGGCGTCGTCAACGAAAACGCCGCACAGGACACTCTGCTCTCAGCGGAAGACGTCGAGCGACTCGATGCGCTGCTGTGGCGGTCGCTCAAAAACCAAACGCTAACGCGCTCGAAGATGGGGCACCAGCCGCGGCTGTACCTGCGCGCCGAATACGCCACCGACGACTACCACCACGGCGGGCTCGATGATGGAATCGAACGCGCTGATGCCGACGAAACCGATGGTGCCGAGTATCGCAACATCACCGACGTCACGCTGGCCGTCGACGACCTGGTAGCCGCGCTCGCCGGCGATGCCGAGGAGGGCCACCTCGAAACGCTGCACGTGGTCGTGGACGACCACATCACCGTAAGTATCGATGGCGCCACCGGCGGGCCTGAGTTCTTGCTCAAGGAACTCGAAGAGGCAGTCGGTGCCGACCGTGTCAATCGTGTCGACGTGTATGCGTGAGCGAGCCACCGATGAATGAGTTCGACCCCAGCAGCCGGCGGTGCGTCTCCCTCACCGTCAGCGGCGACTGGGCGCATTTCCGCCGGATCGACACCACCAACGACAAGCAGACCTACCGGGTAATCCCGCGGACGACCGTCGCGGGGTTGCTAGCCGCGATTCTCGGCGAGCCGCGAGATTCTTACTACGATGTGTTCGCCCGGGACTCGTCGGCGGTCGCGATCGTCCCGCAGCGACCGTTGCGGACGATGCAAGTGCCGATGTTGACGCTGCCGACAGCAGGTGGAGATATCCAGACTGCGGAGGGTGTCTCTGGCAAGACGGTCATCCCACCAGAGGTACTCGAACGAGAACGGAAGCGCCGGGCGTTCGAATACCTCTGTGATCCGGCCTACCGGCTCCACGTCGTCCTCGATGATGATGAATGGATGGATCGACTCGTCGATCGACTCGATGCAGATTCCGAGACGGGACCGCCGTCAGTACGCTCCGTATACACGCCCTCGCTCGGCAAAACCGAGTGTCTAGCCGATATCACTGAATCGAGTGTCGGCACGGTCACCGGCCCGGAATCCGTATCTGCAGTCGATTCGACGCTGCCGGAAGCCAAAGTCACGCCGCTTGCGGACGTCTCCTATGCGATGGAGCGAACCCCGGCCTACATGACGCAGGCAAACGGCGGCCGGAAGACTACCGGATTCGTATCGTATGCCTACCCGACAGACGGCGGGCAAATCGAAACGGCCGATGTAGAGGCCTACAGCGTCAACGGCGATACCGTCTGTTTCCTGTAACGAGAGGGAAGCCCATGTCTTTCGACACGCCGCTCGCACGACCAAACCAGCCGCTTGCCGTCCATCTAAACGGAGTTGCGGCGAACGCACGGGTGTTGACGCCGGCGGACACGACCACGCCCCGAGGAGACTCACTGCAGCAACTACTCACGACGGTCGCACACCTGCACGACTTCGGCAAGCTCACACCAGCGTTCCAGTCGTATATACGCGAGCAGCCGCCCCGGCCGCCCCGGCAAAGTGAATATCACGCTGCTCCGGGAGCGCTGGTCACCCTGCACGCACTGAAAGCACAGGGATTCTCCATGCCAGCGGTGTTAGGTGGCTTTTACGCCGTACTCAAACATCACCAGACTCTCGGCAATCTGGAGGAAGACCTCTCGAAGTGGGGAACCCAAACCGGTCCGTACGTACATCTCGTTCAGAAACTGCAGCGTATCGACGAGGAAGCGGCGGCCGACGCAACGGAACTACTTGAGACTGCTACCGATGGAGCGCTTGAGTGGGACGAAATCCCGATCGACAACCCGGAGCGGTACCGGCAGGTGTTTCGCCACGGTCGCCCCTCAAGGGACGATTCTGACGCTGACTTCTATCCGCTCGTGCAGCGGATCTGGGCCACACTCTCGTGTGCCGACAAACTCGATGCGACCGGCGTTTCAGCCGGGTCGGCGGTGCCGCGGTTGGATCCGGAACAGATCAGTTTCGAAGGGGAAGCGACTGGAATCGAACGCGAGTTAAACACCCTTCGCTCGCGAGCCCAGTCGGACGTTGCCGAACGACTCGCCGACTTAGCTGCCGACGACGGCGGGATTTTCACGCTGACGTTGCCCACTGGCTTCGGCAAGACCTTTGCCGGGCTGAACGCTGGATTGCGACACGCACACAGAACCGATGGGCGAGTGATATACGCCCTGCCGTACACGACCATTCTCGACCAGGTCGACGACGAAATCAGGGCACAGTTCGACGTGACACCGAGTGGTGACGCGTACACACTCCATCACCACCTCGCGGAGACACGGACGACGATCGACGACGAATCAGTGTCCGACGGCACGGAGACGATGTATGCTGAAACCTGGCGTTCCGGACTGGTCTTGACAACGTTCGTGCAACTCTTCGAGAGTCTCGCCGGTGGGTCGAACACCCAGTCGCTGAAACTACCGGCGTTACAGGATGCGACCATCATCGTCGACGAACCCCAGGCGCTCCCACGGGAGTGGTGGCAGCTCGTTACCAAACTGTTCGATATCCTCGTTGAGGACTATGATGCGACCGTGATTCTGATGACCGCGACGCAGCCCCGGTTCGTTGATCACAGTAGTGTCCCACTATCGACAGCCGAACTCGTGCCCGAGTCAATGACGTACTTCGAATTCCTCGGCGAAAACCCGCGCGTCAGCTTCCATATCGACGAGTCGGTGCCGCTCGGGGGATCGGCGCCTGCAGCAGCGCTTACTCCTTCGGCGGCCGGTCGACGAGTCGTCTCCCAGACCCTTCGTGAGGGGACCGATACGCTTGCGATCGCCAACACCGTTCGTAGTGCAACCGAACTAACCGCGGCGATCCGAGCGACCGCGAGCGATCGGTCTATTGTCGACTTGGGAGAGATTGTCGAGAGATTCGTCACGACTCATAGCGCGGAACTTATCAGGCACCTCGAAACGAACGGTAGCATCGAGGAGCTAGCGGGACGGCTGTACGACCAGGTACACGCCCGCCTCGAGGAGACCACTCCCGAGTTGATAACCGCCACGTTGACGGCTGCCCTGCGACCCGTCGATCGAAGGCTGCTGATCGAACTCATCAGGCAAGTACTCCAATCGTCAGGGGCGACCCGCCCGCCGCTTGTGGTGACGAGTACGCAGCTGGTAGAGGCGGGGGTCGATCTCAGTTTTGACCGTGTGTATCGGGATTTTGCTCCGTTACCGGCACTCGTCCAGGCTGCGGGGAGGTGTAATCGGTCCTTCGAAGGTGAACGTGGGTCTGTCGTCTTGTGGAGAGTGGATAGTGATGCCACCGATCGGCTGCCGAGTCAACTCGTCTACGCTCGTCGTGGTGATCGGCTCACGCCAACCAGCGTTGCACTCGGACGTATTCGAGATGAGGGACGGACGATTCCGGAGTTAACGATGCTCACCGACGGCGTCGAACATTACTACGACCGGTTGCATGCAAGCGACCACCGAGACCACGCCCACGATCGGCTGGTCGAGGCGTATGCTCGTGCACAGGGTGACACACTTCGGGAGGCCTCGTTGATCACCGACGACAGTGAGGACGTTCTCGTGATCCGCTCTGCCGCCGAGTTAGAGTTCCTCGAGGAATATGTCACCGCAAAAGCCGACCGAGCCACTCAGACTGGCCGCATCTCGTTTACAACTCTCCAGCAGCTATTTGCCACCGTTCCCCCTGATCGTGCGAGAGGACTCGACGACTCAGCGGCAATGCTGCAGGAACTCGGATTCCCGTCGGTCACGCTGGATGAGTTTGCCGTCGTCGACGATCGCAAGTCGTCGTGGTATGCGCTGGCGTCGGGTGCTGGTCTTCGTGAGCAGTAATTCTTGGAGAACAACTAGGGGCCGTTGCCGTTGCTGTTGTCTGTCATCGACCCCCCGGGGGTTTGTGAGGTATTGCAGGTCGACGGAACATCTTTGGTGGATACCTTCGATAGACCACCTGTGTGCCCGAAATGGGCCATGGTTTCAGACGGACCCTTGTGGGGTTGAAGCCACTTCTCCATATTCAAGAACGTGCGGATAATCCCGTTTCAGACGGACCCTTGTGGGGTTGAAGCTTGCCGTGCTGTGCAAGCTTGCGTTCGGCGTCAAGGTTTCAGACGGACCCTTGTGGGGTTGAAGCGAACCTCAGTTACGCACTCACCGACGAGTACGCGAGTTTCAGACGGACCCTTGTGGGGTTGAAGCTTCGACCACGCCCGCGACCAACAAAACCCCCCTCGTTTCAGACGGACCCTTGTGGGGTTGAAGCATCGCTTCCAATCTGGCGATTGTCGGAGCAGATCCGTTTCAGACGGACCCTTGTGGGGTTGAAGCGTCTGCCTTCGGCGAGAGAAGCACTGACGGGCCTTGTTTCAGACGGACCCTTGTGGGGTTGAAGCTCCCCGTCGGTCCGCATGGGCCGACGGGGACGTGAGTTTCAGACGGACCCTTGTGGGGTTGAAGCCCTCGGCCATCTGCGAGATCGTGACGCGAGTCGGTGTTTCAGACGGACCCTTGTGGGGTTGAAGCCACCTCCTCAACTTCGGCGATCTCCTCCTCGAGCTGGTTTCAGACGGACCCTTGTGGGGTTGAAGCATCAGGTCGTCAGGATCCTCAGGATGATCGCCCCGAGTTTCAGACGGACCCTTGTGGGGTTGAAGCGCCGAACACGTAGATGATCGGAGCGGCGCGGGCGAGTTTCAGACGGACCCTTGTGGGGTTGAAGCGTCGATCGCTGCAGCTATCCCCTCAAGCTCTCCGTGTTTCAGACGGACCCTTGTGGGGTTGAAGCGGGTTGAAGCTCCTCACGGCGCACCTATGGGAGTTGTTTCAGACGGACCCTTGTGGGGTTGAAGCCGCAGCTGGTCAAACTCGGGATCGATGTCGTCGTCCGTTTCAGACGGACCCTTGTGGGGTTGAAGCTCTTGCTCGAAGATCGAATCCAGATACACCGCGCGTTTCAGACGGACCCTTGTGGGGTTGAAGCACTCACAAGACGCAACTGCTAGCTACAATCAAATTTGGTTTCAGACGGACCCTTGTGGGGTTGAAGCGATTGCCCGGCCGCCCAGCACACCCGTCCCGACGGGTTTCAGACGGACCCTTGTGGGGTTGAAGCACACATAAAATCCTAAATCCAACATGGGACTAGACGTTTCAGACGGACCCTTGTGGGGTTGAAGCGCATGGCTGGCGATTGGGTCGTCCCCGGAACCGCGCGTTTCAGACGGACCCTTGTGGGGTTGAAGCACACAGAAGAAATCAGTAAAGATGGTAACCCAGCACTAGTTTCAGACGGACCCTTGTGGGGTTGAAGCAATCCCAAAACGAATCTCGCCCTGGCTTTAGGTCTGGTTTCAGACGGACCCTTGTGGGGTTGAAGCCGGGTCGGTCGCTCGCTCCGCTCGAGCTTGCCGGTGTTTCAGACGGACCCTTGTGGGGTTGAAGCCTACTCCCGGCCGTGCTTGTCGTCGGTGTGTACGTAGTTTCAGACGGACCCTTGTGGGGTTGAAGCACGCCTTTACGCCGGTTGGTCTTGCTTCCATCCCCGCGCGTTTCAGACGGACCCTTGTGGGGTTGAAGCCGCGAGGAACATCTGCCGAGCGAAACCATCGACAACAGTTTCAGACGGACCCTTGTGGGGTTGAAGCATCCACAGTACTCCGTCGTTGTGTTCGACGGCCATCCGTTTCAGACGGACCCTTGTGGGGTTGAAGCATGCCCGCCGCAGACGGTGAGACCAAAACGACCGAGGTTTCAGACGGACCCTTGTGGGGTTGAAGCTCCCAGACGATCGCGCCGCGGTGCCGCGGCGCGTCGGGTTTCAGACGGATCCTTGTGGGGTTGAAGCATGGACTCGGTGATGGCCGCGACCTCGCAGACCTCGTTTCAGACGGACCCTTGTGGGGTTGAAGCAAACGTGTTAACCCAGTAATGTAAGATGCAATAGTTTCAGACGGACCCTTGTGGGGTTGAAGCCATTTGTAACATTATTATCGATTACCGATTCCGGTGTTTCAGACGGACCCTTGTGGGGTTGAAGCTTTCACCAGATAGTTGTGTAATATCACCTGTATCAATGTTTCAGACGGACCCTTGTGGGGTTGAAGCTCTCACTATCAACTGGAACATTTAAAGCCAGTAAGTGTTTCAGACGGACCCTTGTGGGGTTGAAGCACCAAACGATACACCCAACATTTCAACAGTCCCAAGGGTTTCAGACGGACCCTTGTGGGGTTGAAGCAGATAGTGACTTACTCATTGTTACATTTCACATTGTTTCAGACGGACCCTTGTGGGGTTGAAGCAAAATCAGACCCATCTGGCAAGTCAACTATCTTGTTTCAGACGGACCCTTGTGGGGTTGAAGCCTGTGCGTCCTTCGCTTTCTCCAGTAGTTCTCGCGTTTCAGACGGACCCTTGTGGGGTTGAAGCTCAAGCAACGAGGTCGTCTTTGAGTCGACCGTCGCGTTTCAGACGGACCCTTGTGGGGTTGAAGCCCGACTGAGACAATCGACGGTAAAGAGATGATCGTGTTTCAGACGGACCCTTGTGGGGTTGAAGCCGTCGGGCGTTACGGCGTCTGCGTCGTTGCGGCAGTTTCAGACGGACCCTTGTGGGGTTGAAGCTGTCGTCCATCACGCTGCCGACAGACGGCGTGAAACGGATCTACCGTTTCAGACGGACCCTTGTGGGGTTGAAGCCCTGACCCCTAACCATGATACGGCTTTACCTGACCCCGTTTCAGACGGACCCTTGTGGGGTTGAAGCACGATCTCGGGGAATTATATCGACCACACAGGAGGTGTTTCAGACGGACCCTTGTGGGGTTGAAGCAACGGTCATCCTGATACTGGCGGATCACAGGAGCGGTTTCAGACGGACCCTTGTGGGGTTGAAGCTATCGGAGGAGACTCATGAGCCGGGACGTCGAGCGCTGTTTCAGACGGACCCTTGTGGGGTTGAAGCACCTGCAGACGAACCCTTCTCGTTGTCCCTGTCGTCTGCGTTTCAGACGGACCCTTGTGGGGTTGAAGCGTACCTCAACAACCGGTGGAAAGATTCGCCGGCGCTGGTTTCAGACGGACCCTTGTGGGGTTGAAGCATCGCCCAGGTGACGGAAGCCTTCGGCGGGGCGAGTTTCAGACGGACCCTTGTGGGGTTGAAGCGACAACCGGCGGTCAAGGCGGCCCGGAGACTGGCGGTTTCAGACGGACCCTTGTGGGGTTGAAGCTCCGCGACGTCTCGCGATTTGTCGGCGTCCCACAGCGTTTCAGACGGACCCTTGTGGGGTTGAAGCGGCGTGACCGATCAGCACGGGAGCGGTACTGACCGAATGTTTCAGACGGACCCTTGTGGGGTTGAAGCTGCCCCAACTGCTCGTTCACCCCACACGGCTCCGAGTCCAGTTTCAGACGGAGCCTTGTGGGGTCGAAGCAATCGTGTCTCAGACGAACCTGTGAAGGATTGAAGCAACATTCCGAAACCGGTTGAATGAATGGACCACCCGGTTCCAAAAGAACTTGTTAGAGATTGAAGCGCTGTGTGGAATCTGTCGGCACACGAACTCGGGGAAATCCAGACGAATCCGGTAACGTCGGTCACCGCCCCGCGGGCCGTCAGCCCGACCGCCGCCTCGCGGTCGTTTGCGATAACGCCGACGATGCGCTCGCCACCCTGATCGACACGCGCTTCCTCGAGTGTCACTCCCTCGGGCGTCGCCAGCAGCGGCTCGACAGCCAGCTGGAACTGGAACTCCCCCACCGCGAACGGCGCTATGACGTCGATCCCGGCCAGCCACGACGTCGTGGCCGGCAGCGCCGGCATCGATACGCTGTCGCGCCCCAGGTACCGCGCGTCGTCGTCGAACCACAGCGCCGACACCGTCACCGGCCCGCTGGCTACGTCGTCAACGTTCTGGACGATCGCCTCAACGCGCTCGCCCTCGATTGCCCACTCCCGGGATTCGATGACGACCTCGGGTGGTGTGTTCGCCCCGGCTGGCTCGTCGGTCGGCGTCGGCGTGGGGCTGGTCTCCGGCGTGGGCGTCGCCGTCGCCGTCGCGGTCTCGGCTGGGGTCGGTGTCGGCGTGGGATCTGCCGGTTCGTCGGCCGCGTCGGTACACCCCGCCAGCACGAGTCCCCCAACCGTGGATAGGAATGCTCTGCGGTGCATCGATGTTCTCACGAGGAAAATGAGCCGCTTAATACCATATATCCAGTGGCAAACGAAGAGTCCACTCGGGATTTTACTTAAAAGACCCGGGAATGACACACCAGTCCGTTGGTACAATATGGATTTCTTACTGCAAAGTGGAATAACTCTTCGCCACCAGTTTTATGTTCTCACGAATGACGTTCCCTTATATTGACCATACTGAGTTGAAAAGAAATAATGAAGATCCTCATCGACACGAACATTTTCATCCACCGTGAGGATGACGATATCGTCCCCGAAACGCTTCGTAAACTCGAACGAGCGCTCAAAGAGGCAAAACATGATATTCTAATTCACCCGCTCTCCGAACAAGAAATTCGCGGGGATAACAACACCAAAAGGCGGAAAAAGAACGTTTCCCGTATCGAGACGTATGAAAGACTGGGATACCCCTCCTATCCCGGTGAGAATGATACGGAGTTCCGACAGCATGTGCCGGAAACCGCTTGTGAAAACGAGCTCGTCGATAATGCACTACTCTATTCCGTTTACGAGGATCGAACCGATTTTCTTATCACAGAAGACCAAGGAATCCATAAGAAAGCGATCGACCTCGGAATCGAAGACCGGGTGTTTAGCATTGAGACCGCCTGGGAGTTCTTCCGGCCTGAAGGACCGAAACTCCATGGACCGCTGTCAATCGAGCGGACATCACTGGGCAATCTAGATTTAGATGATTCGATTTTCGATTCGTTGAAGGCAGATTACGAAAATTTTGCTGACTGGGCCGAGCGACACGCCGACCGCACAGCTTGGGTTAATTATAATGGTGACGGTACGATTGGCGCGGTTCTCGTGATCAAGCCGCATGAGGTCGAAGCGATCGGATCCTCACCGACGCTCGATCGGAAACGCCGGATGAAAATCTCCACACTGAAAGTGGCAAAAAGGCGTTGGGGATCAAAAATCGGCGAGTTGCTCATCTCTCTAGCTATCAGAGAGGCAATCCATCACGAGCTTGATGAGACTTACTTCACCTATTATTGGGATGAGGCTGAAGAGGATTATTTCGTCCAACTTGCTCGCAGTTATGGGTTTGAACATACGGCCAACGAAGATGATGGGGAAGCAATCTTTGTCAAGAAACTCATCCCCGGGCCGGGCCAAGACCCCTCGCCAATCGAGGCGACGACCAAGTTTTACCCGTCATTTTGTGACGGTCCAGAGGTTCAGAAGTTTTTGATACCGATTCGGCCTGAATATCACCGTCGACTATTTACATCGTATTCGAAACGTCAAACCTTGCTTCCTGAGTTCGACGGTCGATTTGACCCGGAGGGGAATGCGATCAAAAAGCGTACTTGACTAGCGCGAAGAATTACCAAGCTAAAGAAGGAGACATACTCCTTTTCTACCGCAGCCAGGACCATCGAGAGGTGACGTCGCTTGGTGTGTGCGAGGAGGTTCATTACAACCTCGAGGATCCAAACCTTGTCAAACGGATCGTGGGGAAGCGCTCCGTCTTCACCGACGAGGAAATCAAACAACAGGCTGAATCGGGTACGAATGTCTTCCTATTCCGGTGGCACTTCGACCTCAATGATTTTCTGTCCTATAAGAACCTATTAAACAACGACGTTCTAACTGGTCCATTACAGGTCATGCGCCGAATCGACGAAGAGGATTACAAGTATATCAAAGAGCAAGGAGGAATCGATGGACGCTTTACTCTCGATTAAGCCCGAATTCGTCGAAAAGATCTTTTCGGGCGAGAAGCGATACGAGTTTCGCCGAACTTCCTTCCGCGACAGCGATGCAATCGATACTGTGTTTCTCTACGCTTCGTCTCCGACTCAAGAGATTGTCGGTGCTTTTACGATAGATGATGTGATCGAGGATACACCTGACAATCTATGGATGCAATACCAAGAGGAATCGGGATTCCAGCGAAGGCAGCGGTTTATGGACTATTTCACTGGCGTAGAAACAGGATATGCGTACAAAATTGACGAGGTGCACCAACTCCAAAATTCGGTCAATCCCTGGGAGTTTGACGACGAATTCGTGCCTCCCACGTCGTTTTACTACGTCAATGGAGAAATTCCATCCAGAGCACGAGAAGCAATATCTGAATCTCTCCGTTCGGCGTACACTCCGAGAGTCGAGGAGTATGGGTCAGATTGATCCGAGGCCCTATTCCTCAGATTTCTCTGACAACCGCGATCCGAGCCGATCGAGTCGCTCTTGGGCACTCTCCCGCCTTTCCTCAGTCTCCTCGGGCCGGTACTCGAGCCGTTCGATCTCTCCGCCTTCGATCGTCACTGCAAGCACGCTGCCCTCCTTGCGTGCGTCCTCGGGCACGCGCTCGACCGGGAGGGTCCGCTGATCTCGAACCTCGCCGTCGGCCTCAATCAGGATCACCGCCGTTTCGTCGTCGACAATGCGGTCGATGACGCCGGTGTAGGTACCGTCGATCATCATGCACCTACCCCCGCAATCAGCGGAGTGGACACACTCATTGGCGGTGCTGCAAGTTGTGCATCGTCGTCATCGGCGGGTTTCTCTTCGAGCAAGTCAGCCGCATCCGTCGAAAAGTCCGACTCCGTTTCGACGCTGATTTCCTGGCCGTCAGTTGTCACCACGACATCGCCGTGTACGGCTGTCCAATATGTCTCGATATCGCGATCAGCAAAGTCCTCCAGCACTTCATCGTGCGGATGGCCATACTGAGAATCATAGGCGCTCGAAATAATCGCGATCGACGGATCGGATGCGTCCATGAACAGTCCACTCGAGGAGGTCGTCGACCCGTGATGACCAGCCTGGTAGACATCCGCCTCAAGCGCGTCCGCACGCTCGTCAACCAGCCGCGCTTCCACGTCTGTTTCGGCGTCACCCGTGGTCAGATAACCGAACTCCCCGAAGGAGATCGCAAGGACAATGCTGTTGTCGTGTAGATCACTCCCGGAGTCGCCTTCCGGCGGGTTCAAGACCTGGACGCCGACGGCGTCGTCGGCGAGGGGCAACTCGTCGCCGTCCTCGACGAACAGCAGTTCGACGTCGTGTTCTTCGACGGCGTCGAGATAGTTTTCGTACGTCTGGGAGGTGTGGGCGACGCCGTTATCGTAGGCGATACCCACTCCATCGAGTTCTGTCTCGTAGTGTTCAATGATGGCAGCGTGGCCGCCGATGTGATCAGCGTGGCCGTGGGTTGCAACGAGATGGTCAACCCGGTCGATTTCATGAGCTTCGAGGTACTCGATCACGCCCTGACCGTCCTGGCGCCAGTCGCCCGTATCAATGAGGATTGTTTCCCCAGAAGGTGTGATGAGGAGTGTGGCATCCGCCTGGCCCACATCGATGTGGTGCACCTCAAGTTCACCGGATGGGTCAGTAGTAGAGTCTTGAGACGGAGTCTCCGTTGGAGTTTCCTCCGGTGGTTCCGTCGGGGTAGGAGTCTCGATCGGGGTCTCCGTCGGACTCTCATCACTGGGTGCAGCACTACAGCCGGCGAGAATAAGGATTCCCGCGACAGCAAGGACAAGAAGGAAACGTCGCATATGATGGTCAACAGCAGGATGACCTATGAGTATGACGGTGTTCCCGAGGACCGACGTACACGGCTACTGGGCTACCTCAAAATTCCTCGATGGCGGCCATCACGAGGAGATCCAGTATCCAACGCAATTCGTCATTCCGCAGGCCCTCAGTCGGGTGGGTAGGCATTCTCAACACAGTCACGAAGTTCCTCGGACGTCGTCCACGTGTACGCACGATACACCCGCTCCATTGAGAGGAGATAGTGTGCGAACATCCCGTCGTAGGCCGAGTACTGTTCTTCCTCAGTCTCGTATGTTCAATAAAATGCTCGCGTCCGATCCCGATAGGTCGGCTGGTCAATGTAGCCCGCTTCCCACGCGTGCCCGCCCTGGGAGTGTTCGTACACCCCTACGATATGATCTGCGTGGCTGACCAGCAGCTTGAATTTCGACGTAAAGAACTCTGATACATCCAGAATATCGTCCAGCAGGAACGCGTCGACCCCGTCATCGGAGGTCAAGGCTGCGGCATTACTCGCGAGTTGGTCGCGAACAGCCTCCGATCGTGGCCGCTCCTCCTCGCCGTAGGAACCGAGAACAAAGTAAGACGTATTGTTAATGAATCGTCCGAGGTCCTCGTGGATCGCGGTCTGGATCGCCTCGACCCGTTCGGGTGTGAGCGTCTCGCCCGGCTGGTCACCCAATTTGTCGATGACTGCACGGGGAGCATCGTCGGTGTTCATACTGGGCACCAGTCACCACCGCCACCTAACGGTACGGAAATGCGACCGGAAGTGGAATACACAAGCACTCTGGCCACCACTTCGAATTTCACCGAAATGGTTATCCGACCAGGATACAAACACCTAAACATAATGTCCCGGCCTGACGCCACCCCGCTCACGCCAGCCGAGAACGCGGCCGGCCTCGATCCGATCACAGCGTTGAGTGTCCTCGACGACACGACCCGCGCGAATATCATCGGGACGATCGTCGGTCATCCGAAAGGCGCACCCTCGAAGAAGGAACTCGAATACTACAACCCGAGTGTCGCCGCGTCGACGCTCACCGACCACCTCATCCGGCTGGAGGAAGTGGGACTGATCGAGGCCATCGAACGAGATCGTAAAGGGCTCGAACGGGGTCAACCATACCGATTCTTTCAGCTCACCGACGCCGCCCGTGAGCTGTTCGACCGGAACAACCTCTTCGAGGCCGATGCGTATCGAGAGCTATTCGCCGAAGTCGAGAAGACAGACGAAATCAAGGCCGCCGAAGGTATTGAACGGCCGACCGGACGGAACTGATACTCACCTCGGGGCGTATAGTAGTGGTATCGAGCGTCACGTGGTGTCTCGATGAACGGCGCGTCAGCGGCATAGCCGTGACGCGTCACGCCATGGTCGTTATATCGTCCGTTCAGGTACGTACAGTCGATGTAGACGGGAAACTCGTCGGTCCAGCTGTGACCGTCGAGATCCCCCGTCAAGTCGTGTTGAATGATGCGACTCCACCCCTCCGAGAGTTCCTGCTGAATCGCCTCACCCCACCGGATGATCGGCATCACGTAGGCGTAGTTGTGCGCCTGGAGCAGCGTGAGACACTTGCTGTCGTAGACCAGAGCTACGAAGCCGATATCACTGGAGCAGGGTAATGGGGTTCCTTTCGATAGGCCAGAGAGTTTTTCGGCCCGGAACAGGGATGAAGGGCTTTAAAAACGCCCACGCACCCATGCACGACACATCACTCCCAATATCACAACTCGATCCAGCGAAACGAGTCCTAAAACGAGCTCAGTACGAAGCCTTCGAATTTAGTTTGCTGAACGGAAACGTTCTGGTTCGAAATGCGAGCTATTCGGATCCAATAGAACACGAGTACCTTGTGACGGTTCACGACGGCCTACCGAGATCGTGTGAGTGCCCATCTGATACACATTCACAAGGCCCCTGCAAACATCGTGTTGCTGTCGCGATACGAACATCAATTCTCGAGGCAGCGAGTGCTATGCAAGAAGCATCGACGACGTCCGAGTGATCAGACGAACGCCCTTACCGCAGAGATTTTTTAAGCCCCGAGAGGGGTGCGGGGCGCTTTGAAGTCGTCCCGGGAGAAGAAACATGTCCCAACGAGATGTCTACCAGACGGGTTTCGACGAACAGGTTGGACGAACAATCGACGATAATGCATCGTGTCCAGAGTGTGATGGGTCAATCGTGGTCGAAAGCGGAGAACGGCGTTGTTCCGATTGCAGTCTCGTCATCGAGGATTCACGGATTGATCACGGCCCCGAGTGGCGGACGTTCCAAAACGAAGAAACCACCCGAAGTCGCACCGGTGCTCCCCTTACCCAGGCCCGTCACGATCGCGGTCTCTCGACGAAGATTGGCAGGAAGCAGGACGGGAATGGAAACACCCTCTCAGGAAAGAAGCGCTCTCAACTTGGGCGGTTGCGGCGTGAAAATACCCGTGGCCGGTTCAAATCAAAGAAAGAGCGCAATCTCGCAGAAGCCTGTACGGAGATCAACCGGCTAACCAGTGCGCTCGATCTCCCGAGTGCTGCCCTGGAACGAGCCTCGAAAATTTTCAGGAAAGCACACGAGGCGGATCTTCTAATGGGTCGATCGATTGAAACGATCGCATCGGGCAGCGTCTATGCCGCAGTTCGGTGTGGAACCTGGACTCGGACAATCGAGGAAATCGCCGAGGTGTCTCGAGTGAGTAAAGCGAAGGTCGAACTCGGCTACCAGGTGATGAACGTGGAGTTGGAACTGGAAGCAAAACCGCAATCACCCCAGGAGTTCGTTCCCCAACTCTCGTCTAAACTCGAACTATCGAACCAGGTCGAACGTCGGGCAGTTACCCTCGCGAAGGAAGTCTTCGAAACTGGACTCGCTAGCGGTCGGAAGCCATCCGGCGTTGCAGCCGGCTGTCTGTACCACGCTGCTCGAGAGTGTGGGGAGGACCTGACGCAATCTGAGGTGGCGTCAGTCGCGAACACCACACCGGTGACAGTGCGGTCCAGTTGGAATTTGCTGACCAATAGCGGGATTGCTGAATCGATGTAATGGCCGATGTCGAACAAGAAGCTTTGCAATCACGAACAGTCGATCGGAAGCGAGTTGGAATCGATGCCAAAGGACGTCCACACTATTTTGATCCATTGTTGGGCGTGGTCTGGGTGACCGTTGATGGAGAAATTGCCCACATAGAAGAGGCGGGATTAGAGAACTGGATGGACTTCGTCTCCACGCAAGTCGGATGGAGAGAGCAATATTACGATGACCGGACTCTCGCTGAACACATCCTGGATACGATTTCATTGACATCCTCCCCGCCCTGAAGGGCGAGGATTCCCACCGCCAGACCGCACCGCGGCGGTTGCGTTGGGAGTTTCAGGTTCGTCCACCGACGGGAACTGGCGGTGCCAAGCCGCCGTTACTCCTATCCTCTCCCCCGGTCGCTCCCGTCGTTTCCTCCGGGCTTCGAGCAGGGGGTCGGCGGAATCAAAGGTACCTGGTGTTTTGCGTCGGTGTCCATCCTCGCTCCGTGATGGGATTCCATCGTGGGCACGAGATGGGTGAGCCGATATTGTCCAATTGTCCCGGCGTGGGCGCGGGCGTGCCGCGTCGGTTGGTCGGTGAAACGGCCCGGGTCGAAATAAAGCCGGTGTTGCGGACGGCGCGTATCCCCGCCGTGAACGGCGAGACTTTGCGCCTGCTACCACGTAAACGGGTAGTGCTTCTCGAATCTCCTCTAACGGGGTTTTCTGGAAGCCCACAATCAAATCAGGCTCTTCCCTAACTGAGCGAAACAACGATCAGATTAGCGATATTGTTACTGGTTGGCGTGCAAGATGTACGGCGCGAATGTGGCATGAACCGAGTGCGGTTCTCGGTTGCCGACTCCGCCGACGCCGTCGCCCACCACGGATGCGCGATCACTGTGAACCCACGAAAGCCCTTCTCCTCCGCAATCTCAGCCGCCCGCTTCTTCCCCTCAAAGAACTCCCGCGTGTTTATCACCTCACCCTCCGGGCAGCTCGTCACGGGGCCGTCGTGGCGGATTAGGACGGATCTTCGTTTTCGGCGAAGATGTCGATATTGTTTAGGACCTGAGTGAAATCGACATCGTCGTCGAAGTCGAGCCAGATACCGACCTCGACTTCCTCCCCAGACCCTAGTTCGACAGCATTGTCTTCCCCGACAATAGAATCATCGTTAGGTTCGCCATCGCTGTCGTAGAAGTCGAAATCGTCTTCATCAACTGACCCATCCGCCGTGTCGAACTCGACGTAAACCCACACGTCGTCGCCTCCGCCGTGTTCGTTACCGACACGGAACACGTCGTTGAGCGTCGTCGTCGCCCGAATATTAGGACCGCTACCTCCAGTTGACCCATGACCACCGTCGAGGTCAATATCTAAAACACCGTCGCCGGTCGGACCGCCGGTGTCGCTGGCAGCCCAGCCATTCTCGCCACCTTCTTCGATTCGCAGATATGCATTGGCATCTTCTCTCGGAGTTACCGTGACTTTGCGGTTGGCCTCCACACTCGTGAACGCACCGCTACCTATTGCAGTCGCCCCGCCGGCGACGAGCGATCACAGACCGATTACGAACTTGCGTCGTTCCATAGGTTATGTCACCTTCGTTTGCACGCACGCCCTCACGGGCACGGAACTTGCCGCAGCCGCCGAGGGCGCGCTTATTCACTCATCTATCCCATGCCCATACTCTATTGAGCCCCCAGAGATATCTCAGGTCGGCCAATCGGTCTGGCGCAGGTAAATCAGATGATGTCTGAATATTACCGATTGGTTTACTGACCGCTTTCAGTATCTCAGGCGCGGCCTGAAACACCGACTCTAACATCAGCACAGCCGTTGTGTTGTCCCATCCATCTCGGGCACCGCCAGCCGGAGGTTATATACTTCTCGTCGGTTGTCGTCTGTCACAACCCTACCAGATTTTCACCACGTCCCCCAACTCTGCCCATCTCTCGCAAGAAATAATAACCGAACTCAACCAGATATCAGCCGAACTCGACAGAGCACCGATGCTGACCGAACTCTACGAACACAGTGCGTATGGCCTCGCGGTCTATCGAGAAGACTTCGGGCCCTGACAGTAGGCACTTACCGTCGCGGGTCTCGATCTTCCACACGGGCGCTGCATCCCGGATAACGAGTTGCTGGCGGAACTCCGCGGACTCGGAGCAGAACTGGAAAAGTCCCCTCGGAACAGGATATGACCGACCGCGGCGGTTACGGGTCGGCGTCATATCGCAACCGGTTCGGGTCATGGACGACCGCCGTCAAGGAAGCAGGTCTCGACCCACACGCGGCCCGCAAAGAGCGCTCACGCGAGGAACTGCTCGCGGAACTCCAGCGACTGGCCGATGAGTTCGATCGCCCACAATCACAGTCAGAGATAACCGAATATAGTGAATGCGGAACGGGGACGTACCGCCAGCGATTCGGCTCGTGGATCGAGACACTGGAAACCACTGGTCTGGAGACGCGATCCGTCGAGGAGGTTCCCGGAGAGGAACTTCTCGAGGACCTCCGGTCGTTGGCCGAGACGCTCGACCGCCCCCCGAAGACATTTGATGACGAAGAACGCGGCGAGTACAAGTGTCGTGGTGTACTATCGGCGCTTCGACTTGTGGGAGGATGCCCTCGAAGCTGCTGGCACCGACCAAACGGAACCGCCGTCCTGTGAGGAACTGCTTGCCGACCTAAGGGCCCTCGCCGAGGAGGTGGGTGGACAGCCGAAAATAGCTAATATCGAAGAGCAATGCGCATATTACGTGCAAAGCTATCGCCAAGAGTTCTGATCGTGGGCAGTGGCTGTTAAAGCCGCTGGGTTCGTCCCAAGGGAGCCGACGTGCAAGATACCGATCGAAGAGTTACTCGAAGAACTACGCTCTCTTGCGGAGGAACTCGATCGCAAACCCTGGATAGTCGATATGCGGGATCACGGGGAGTATAGCGCGACGACCTATTACAATCGGTTTGAATTAAGGGGCGACGCAATTGAGGCCGCTAAACTTTCGGAATTGGAGTGAAAGCGAAGGCGTGTCACTACATTTGTTGGCAAGCTAATTCATCAGGAAAATAGTCTTCCTTCGGTTAGCTCTCTAATTCGAGTAATATATTAATAATTTGAAAATATATTAATTTCAAATAGATAATTGTTAAATCTGATCTGCGTTGATGGTTACTTCAGTCTCGTATGTTTCATTAGGATCAAGACCAAAGGTATCCACCTCAACACCTACATCAATATGATCTCCAGGTTCAAGTGTTACTGGCTCTTCACGAAGCAGCGGCTTTAGCCCTTCAACTCCACGATCTTCTTCAACCCAAAATAGGCCAATGCCTGGTTTATCCGGATCAGGATCAACTGGATCGTCAGTGACTTCTACCGTCTCAGTTCCGTCATTCCCTATTCGTAAGAGTCCATTAGCCCCTTCGGGTTCGACATCACGGCTGTACTGAATGATCGCATCGATATTCAGTTTCTTCTCACTAACATCCCCAGGTAAATTGAATTCAACCGTGCCTTCTTCTGGGAATCCACCACTGGAACGTTGGGAACCTCCAAGCGGTGTGAGAGTAAGAACGGCATCCAAGTCGTTTGTTATCTCAACGGTGATTTCCCGCTGGACAGTAGCTTTACTGAATGCTCCAGTTCCGGTGGCGAAGACACTAGCACCGACCGTAGCTACGACCCCAGCGAGGATTTGTCTTCGTTTCATTATATCACTCGGTCATTTTTCAGACCGGTATCAAGGTTGTGTGGTTAGCTATCCGCCAAGGTTGAACGTTAGAGTCTCGGGCACATCATCGTCGTCCCACGAACCAACACCGTCTTCACCCCAGAACCCGAAGCCAATGACGATTGAATCACCCGGCTCAAGCCCCGCGGTGTTCTCCGTAGCAGGATTCGAACTCTGGTCGAAGTTTTCATCAAAGACCTCTCTCCCCACATCGTCTTGGTAGGAATCCAACTCTTCAGCAATCAGAACATTGAACGCGTTAGATTCCCACCAACCACTTTCGTTTATCCGATCAAGGTTGACGGTTTCAGTCCCTTCGTTAACAATTGTGAAGACGTCTTGGAAAGTGAAGTCAGCGTCTTTATTAAGCTCATCAAGCGTGACTTCAAGGGTCCTGTTGCTTATTTCTGCGTAGTCTCCATCAGACCCGTCCGTGTTGGTATTGTTATCACCAGTTCCACCTTCGATTGGGTAGAGACCGACAACTGCATTAGCATCGCCGGTCGTCTGAACAGTCACATCACGCTGGACGGTCGCCATTGAAAACGCACCACTACCCATTGCAGCCGCCCCGCCGGCGGCGAGCGATCCCAGACCGATCACGAACTTGCGTCGTTCCATAGGTTATCTCACCTTCGTTTGCACGCACGCCCTCACGGGTACGGAACCGCACCGCACCCAACCGGACGCGCTCACTCCTTTCTATATCCTATACCCATACTGTATTGGGGCACCTGAGGGTCCTCGGGATGATCTCAAAGTGTCCCAGAATTTCCCGACGAATTATCAGCCCTACCTTGAGAGTTATGCAGCCGTTTCTGGAAAACCCTGAACTCCCGGTTGGACCTGTTCAGGTGAGCCCTGAAATCGGCGTATTGTTGCCCAAAAAAGTTTCGTAGCTACTCAGAGGTGAGTTCTGCAGCCTCGAGTGCCTCCTCCCAGGAGTCAAACCGTCGATAGTACGTTCCCGGGCTAAATGCACCATCTTCACGCATATCCGTCGTTGTCGGCACCGAACTCGTTTCGTCGGCGAGACGATGCAACTCTGCGAGCAACTCATCGCGGGTGATCTGGTCGGCTGATTCGCGCGGATCGAGTCCAGCCGCCTCGAGTGCTGCGTTCCAGGATCCGAACCGGCGGCGATAGGTCCCCGGATTGAACGCCCCCTCCTGGCGCAGGTCCGTCGTTGACGGGGGCGAACCCGTTTCGTCAGCGAGGCGCTGCAACTCGGCGAGTAGTTCAGTTCGAGAAATTCGCATCCGAGAGTCACCTGGCTCAAAGCCTGCCGCCGCGAGTGCATCGTCCCATGACCCAAACCGTCGGTGATACGTGCCCGGGCTGAAGGCCCCCTTACGTTCCATATCCGTCGTTTTTGGGGCCCTACCCTTTTCATCCGCGAGGCGCTGCAACTCTGCGAGTAACTCTTTCCGTGGTATTCTTTCGGGGGACTCACGGTGGTCGAGTCCAGCGACCTCGAGGGCGTCGTTCCACGAGCCAAATCGGGAGCGGTATGTATTCGGCACGTACTCGCCGTGTTCCAACATGTCATTCCACGACGGGGATCGGCCGAGTTCGGTGGCGACTCGCTGGAGTTCCGAGAGCAAGTCCTCGCGTGAGGGCTCGCGACGATCGGGGCGCGATGAGAGCCCAGCGGCTTCGAGTGCCTGATTCCAGGATCCGAAGCGATTTCTGTAGGTCTGGGCGCCGTGGTGGCCCCTTGACGTCATGTCCGTCTCCATCGGAGTGCGATCGAACTCGTCTGCCACTCGGCGCAACTCGGCGAGAAGTGCTTCATCGGGAATACGACGTCCCCGCGGCTGTTCCAGACCTGCCGCCGCGAGTGTATTCGCCCACGATCCGAACTGATCCCTGTATTCCTGCATCGTGTAGGCTCCCTTGTCGTCGATTTCGCCAGGCATGGGTGCGTGTCCCAACTCGTCAGCCAGACTCTGCAGATCGGACAGCAAGTCGTCGGGCGAAGTAGGCATCTCATTCAACGTGACACCCAAATAGCGTAAATATCCCGGTATTCCGTAGCGGATTCACGTTCGAAGATCGCACGCGAGGAACTCGAGCGGGCGCCGAAGAGTCCGACGACGTCAGTGCGCTACCAGGGAGGGGTGCTCCTGCCAACCTGAGGTTCTCTTTTGGCCCTTGCCTAACTGAGCGAAACAACGATCAGATAAGCGATATTGTTACTGGTTGGCGTGCAAGATGGAGGGCGCGTATGCAGCACAGATCACCATTCGTTCCAGCCAGAAACCGGGCTGTATAGATCCGTTCAGTCTTCGGTCCCTACTGTTCCACCGTCAGCAGCAACTGGTCGCACACCAACACGCTCTTCAAGTGTCGCAAGCCGTTCATACAACTCGGCAATACGTTCGTCCTTCTGCTCAAGCTTTGCAGAGAGGCCCTGGATAGCGGCGAAGGCCACGCCATCAGCATCGACGGAGGCAATTGAGTCATCAGAGTCGCCGAGGCCGAACGTCTCGAAGAACTCCTCAGCCATCGGCCCCATATGTCGCCCGCCGTCGCTGTCAGTGAATTCCCAAGTGCTCACGTCAAGTGACTCGACGCCTGCCAAGGCCTGCTGGGGATCGACCGGTTCGGTGTTGGTCTTTTTTGTACGGGTACTGGTCGTGTTGAACGACTCCGCATAGACCGGCATCTGGAACCGTGCCTCATCTGCTCCATTCGAGCTGATTGTAGTCATCGATGAGTCACCGAACACGAACGCGCCATCGTGGTTCGCTCTTGCGTACCGTCCTGCCGCAAACGAGGATCTGCCGGCGGCTATGTTCCTTTGTCCCCCGGGAATAGTCGCCATAGTGCCGCTGGCTTCGTTGCTCGCGCCGCCGGCGACCGTCGCAAGAAAGCCGCTGGCTTTGTTGCCGGAGCCACCGCCGACCGTCGTAGCAATATCGCTGGCTTCGTTGCTCGCGCCGCCAGCGACCGTCGCTGAATCACCCCTGGCTCTGTTGAGGATACCACCACCGACGGTCGCCTGAAAACTGCTGGCGATGTTGCTCTGGCCGCCGCCGACCGACGCCCAACGGCCGCTGGCAGGGTTTCCATCCCCCTCGTTTTCACCGCCCCCGCCGGCGACCGTCGCATTCTCGCCACTGGCCACGTTGGAGTGACCCCCACCGACCGTCGCATTCTCGCCACTGGCTTCGTTGACCGAGGTGGTGGTTTTGTTTTGCCACTCGGCCGGGCCGGTGAACTGGAGCGTGTCGTCGTCATCGAAGTCGAGATACCGACCGACCAGAAGTTCGAACTCTTCGGACTCGACGATGGCGTTCAGCACGCCGTCCTCGATTTCCAGATTCGTCCCTTCGAAATCGCGGATCTCGATGTCGTTGTCTCGCATGGTGAGCGCTCCGAGATCGAGCAGCCGGTAGCCATTGGCAGTTTGATCGCTATTCCATCGTCGGGCCGGTGGTTGGGCGGCCGCGGTGCTACTCAAGAGGCCGAGCCCGAGCAATCCGCCGAGTGCGGCCCGGCGTGAAATCGGGAATGCCGAGTCAGACGGCTCGGAGTGCTGTTCGTCGTTTGATTCGACCGCTACGTGTGTCTCGTTGGGCATGAGTTCCTCCACTGTTACTGTCGCTCAGCAGGTGGCGCTTCGGTTCCGCTCATCCATTTCTCGCCGGCGAATCGGGTCTGTGCCGTGATGGATGAACGAGGAAAGACGACGGCCCCGAACTGAGTAACTGCCGGCTGGATACGCTCAGAACTATCTTAACTTTATTTGATGATAGAAAAGAGTATAATTTCGGGGAGATGCTCGATCGACGAGCCCGCCAACCGACTGAAAACAGTCGATTCGAACTTCGGGTGGGTAGACGGCTCATCGGAGTCAGAGTCAAAATAGTTGCTGTGCTGCATACAACCTCTGAGGGCAACGCAGAAAGGGGTGTTCTGACGAGAACACCCCGTCCCAATCACCAGTGATTATCTCACCAGAAGCGAGCCGTCACCACAGAACCACCAACAAATAGCGAAAAACTGCACTCCTCCCCCGACTATGCTGCCGATTTCTCCCGCTTCGCCTCCGATTCGATGAATCCGGAGGCTCGCTTCAAGTTTCTCCCGATAGCTTTCGCTATTGACGCGTTCTTCACCTTGATCTTCCCTGTGAACGTCGTTTTCTCCCCGTCTTTGTGATACATCTCGTTGATCAACGACTCAGCTCCGGCACGTAACTTCAGAAACTCATGTTCAGCCGGATCATCTAACCGTTTGCGTCGCTGCGCAACTTCTACCCGCCGTTCCCTGAAGCCGTAGCTATAGTGGTTCTGTTGCTCCTCGACGAAACAGCTCTCTCTGTGCGGACACCCGTCACAGAACTCCTTCTCCATCTTTCCAGAAATCCGACCGGTTTCGTAGTGGTTCTGGTCGAATGGTTCGTGTCCGGCAGGACACGCAACCATTCTGGTCCCGTCCCACTCTGGCGCAGCCAACGACATCTTCTCCGCTGCAGGTCGTTGACCTGTGATTCCCGAGAAGTGCTGCGTGATCTCCTGATCACGGCAGCGCTTCTCTACTTCCTTGTGCGTGTACCCACCATCAACGAGCAGGTCACGTAACCCTGTCTCTGTCGAGAGCTCCGTTACGTCCTCGTCAAGAAGGTCGCCGTCGTCCGTGTTGTTGGTATCGACTCGAATCGCTGTAATGAGTCGGAATGGATTCTCACCATTGCACGTCTCCGCTACATTCGCTTTGTATCCGTGATAGTCCTCACCGTTCTTGAAGCGGTAGGTTGCGTCCTCGTCGTGCGGGTTTTGCAACGAACCGCTGTCGATCTCGTCGGGCTCTTTCAGCCCGACGTGATCAGGGTGGTTTTCGGCGTCTTCTCCGGATGACTCTGTGTTATCTTCATCCTGGTTAGTGTCTGTCCCTTCTTCGGGAGAAGTGTACGTTCGGATTGGTTGCCAGTCCGGTGACGAGTCGTCACCGGGCTGGCGTTGGTCATCAAAATCGTCTACGTCCTCGTCGTCTTCGAGTTCGGCAATGCGATAACACTGTTCGTCGAGGACCTGCTGGAGATGGGCAAAGCTCTCCAACTCAGCGTATTCATCGGCATCTTCGAACCGATCAACAAGCCACGCGGTATGCTCGGCGAGTGTTTCCATGGTTGCTGGAATCTCGCCTGGTTCAAGCTGGTAGGACAGCTCCAGGTTGTCGGTGTCTGCGAACTCGTCGATCCCAGCGGGCAATTCCTGTACAATCTCCTCAGGGAGATCGCACAGGAAGTTGTGGAGGACTTTGGCGAGGAGATCAACACGGGACAGTTGCTTGATGTTGGCCTCAATAAACGTCGAATCCATCCGCTGCGTACTGGCATCAATTTCAAACTCTGCTTGGAAATAGCTGCGGTGATCTTCGAAGACTTCGTGTAACAAATCCTGGCCAGTCTCCTTTTCGTGTTCCATCAACCGACGGCGGAAATTGGTGAACGTCTTTTGGCAGATGTTGTCGCCGAGTGTTTCTTTCCCCAGTGCGTTTCTGACGCGAAAATCGAAGATGTAGGCATATTCAAGCTCTTCGTCAGAGAGATCGAGCAGGTGTTTGATAATCTCCAGTGAGACAAGCTCATTGACGGGTTTGTTCGGACGGCTATACCCGTCGTGGTATAACCGCCCGAACTTCGTCTCATCTATCTGGGTGAAGATGTGTTGATAAAAGTGGGTTGACCAGTGATTCTGTAATTTTTCGTCAATGCTGGATGGAAGGTCTTTTACAGGTGAGAACAACTTTTCCTGGTGATGTTCGTTATTTTCTTCAAACACGTTATTAGCCAGGTTACTGATTTAACGGCTTGCTTAGGTAAATACCTTATGGAGATTATAGAACAAAGTTAGAAGAGAGTTATTCAGTATATTTCAATCACTCATGGGCTACCCTTTCTACGGCGCCGTCAACCTCTACATCTTGCACAGCCCGAGATACCAACTTTGAGACGGATGCCGCTGTTTCGTTGTGTTCGGTAAGAGCCCAAATCACTTTCCTCCGACTAGCCATTCCTCACATACTGGAATTACTGTCCCAGTCGGTCTCGTTCTCGATTACCTGCGTTTCCTTCGGAAGCGCACGGACCTCAATTCCGCGCCACTCACCATCAACTCCCACGAGAGCTTCTGAATAGCCGGTTTCCTCACTCCCAGGTGTTGCCTCCTGGACGAACCGCATCTGTGCGTAATTCAGCCCGAACTCGTCTGCCCACTGTTCGTCCATTCCATCCAACCGATGGAATTGCTTGAGCGCACACTGATCGAGGATCATCTCGGCTTCGGGCCGCTGGAAGAACTCGTCGACAGTCTGCGTCACGAGACGAATTGAGAGGTCGTGATGACGGTGGTGTCGGAAGATAGTCTCCAAGAACGATAGATCAGCTGCCCCCTGGAACACGTATCGCGCCTCGTCAATGATGAAGACGACCTCACCCGCCTCTTTGGCCCGTTCGTAAACGAGCGAGATGAGAAGTTGCATGAGAAGACTCGTGCTACCACCACCAGATCCCTCTTGTTGACCCAGATCGAGATAGATAACCTTCTCATCACGAATGTCGAATTCCGTGGGTCGACCGAGGTTTTCATACCGGCCGCCGTCACCGAATGGCCGAAGCTGATCGATCAACCACGTCGCATCTTCTTGTAGTTTGTCGGCCTCCTCCTCGGTCCGGATGACATACTCATCTGGGTCGTTGATGATATCCTCGAGGACGTCGAGAACATCTCGCAGTGTCGGACTCTCGTTGTCGTGTGTGGTGATGTCGTCGGTGATTCCCTTGCGCCGATACGCAACCTCGATTGCAAGTTCCAGCGTGGTCCGTCGATCAGCGAGATCAATCCCCCGAAGCGTGAAATAGTTCGAAAGGAAGCTCAATACACTGTCCTTCTTTTCTTTGAACGGACTGGCGTCATCGCCCAGTGCCTGCTGTACGTGAGGCGGGGTGGGTTTGATCTCCATCGGGTTGATGCCCATATTTCCACCAACCGTGATTCGCTGTGCACCAAGCGCTTCGGCGACACCGGCCCAGTTGTTCAGGGGTTCGAGGATGATTCCGATCCGGTCTTCCGACTGCGCGATCGATCGCAGGAACTGCTGTTTGGCACCGAAGGACTTGCCTGATCCGGGATCGCCAACTGTGAACATCGCATAGCCGTTATCTCGATCGAACGCATCAATGACGACAGGACTGTTGTTGTGCCGATGAATCCCAACCTCAATTCCGTCCGGTTCGAGAATAGTCGGGTTATGTGGAGACGCCAACAGGGCACCGGCCGCACCACCGAGAGCAATTGTCTCCCGGCCAAATGGATTTCGGCTGATAGGTGCTGCCGCCTGTAACGCGAGATCCTGTTTGCAGATCGCCGTTTTCGGCGTCAGGTTCGCCGGATCCTCCCGGAGACGACTCCGAACCGCCCGGACAGACTCCCGAAGTTCGTCACGAGTCTCGGCCCGGACCGTGATGAACATCGCTTGCGTGAAGACACGCTGGCCATTTTCGACAGCAGTATACGTTTCAGCCGCTTCGTGCGCTCGTTCCTGGAGATACCGTCCGCGAACACTACGTTCGAGGTCGGCATCGACCTGCAATTCGTCAGCCACTTGCTGGAGTTCGTCACGTGCGCGCTCCTGGTTTTTGGGTCGAATCCGAACCGTGCAATCGAACTGGATTTCCGTTAGCGTGAACAGTTCGTTGAGATACCCGTCCATGGGATAATCCGGCCAATCAGCGACATACAAGGTCGTCGTCCATGTCTCACCGATTCGAGCTGCGCGTGTCTCCCATTCGACGGCCGCAGGAGCCACGATACGCTGATGGTGTTCAGACAGTTCCTCGAGAGCAACCCGTTCCCGGTGCTGTTTTTCGAGCATCGACTCATCAAACACTGCTGTCGGCTCGAACTCCTCAGTGTCTGCTGTCCGGCGATGCCACGCCGAAGCTACGAGTGCCCCCAGCAGTGTCGCACCAACCACGAGCGCAACGTCAGCCACATCAGCAGCGGCAAGGAGGTCAGCGAATGCGAGCAAAATCGAACTCGTCTCAAAACCGGGATCGGTTACAATCGGATTTTCGAGAGACACAGCTCTATCGACCGGCCATTCATCGGGGCGTCCAACAGCGAGAATCTCACTCACGCTGGCTCACCTCCGGGTCGTGACTCACGGCAGGCATCGTTCTGATCGCCGTCTCCTCATCCCCGTATTCGAGATAATCGCCACTCCAGAACTCCATCGCCAAGACGAAGAGTTCGACAGTCTCCAGCCGACGCGCACTCCACCCATTCGCCTTGCTCACGAATTCTGTCTCGACCGTCCTGGATCTCGTATCGAGGGCATCGATCATCTTCGCTCGAACCTCGGCCTCAGTCAATTGTTCACGGCGAGTCACGAACGGTGTAAAGAGGATTCCAAGCAGGGGAATCTGCGTCAACTTCTCTGCCGGCGAGCGTTCGTCGCGATCCTCGTTGTACACTTCAAATGGGTGGACCTCGATTGCCAGATAGTACCGAACCTGCTGGATGTTCTCGAGGTCATCCGGGCGTGTTTCGCGGTACTCCTGGAGGAGTTCCTTGAAGATCGGATTGTCACTCACGTCATCATCCTCGAGGCGTTCCTCGATCTGTTCGGTGAGTCGCTCTGTCGGGAACGGCCGAGTAGTCGCATGGAGTGTGAGCGGAAAATCGAGTTCGTCATTCACGAACTCCTCACCGTGCTCCTGGAGATCGGCCCAATCTCCAGACATCGCGAAATCCATATTTGCGGGATCGATCTCCAGCATCGCGACAAACGCCCCATCCGACCGTTCGATAGCTCCCGCTCCAGGCCAGGCTCGTTTGACGTCTGTGAGATCCTGTGTGCGTTCCTCCGGAGCAAACGGGTTGTACTGGGCAATACCGCCGTCCGTTCGTTTTACAGCTCGGGGATCTGCCGTTGTCTCATCCTGGGGTGAGCTAAAGGTCCACCGCGGTCGTCGAGTGTAATACCGCCAGACGTCAGTGAGCCAGACGCTGGCCGGCAAATGGTTCGGTGCCGCATAGACCGTTGCAATACCGAGGAGCAACCCACCTACTACCAACGGAAAGACGATGGCGTCGATCCCAGTTACCCCACCAAGGAACAACGCTGCAATGGGGAACCCCAGAATAATGTACAGATCCCCCTCTTCGATATTCAAAACTGGAACGCGATTCTCCTCACCGATCGTGTCCATAATCCGTCGACTTGCTGGTTCAGTATCTTGTGGCATGATCAGTAGTACGCAGGATCGTTTTCGCTTCGACGATACTCGGGAACCCCTCGTGCGGTCGAATCAGGAGCAACGTTATCCTGGCCTGTCCGCTGTTGTTGTCCACTCCCGTCAGTCGCCGGCGCTGTAGTGCCACCCTGTGAGCCGTTGCCCAGTCGCGACGCAACGACTGGGCCGGTCGCAGCGGCCGGCCCCCACCGAGCAGCGGAAGCCGCAGCGAATGGGCCCGCCAGTTTTCCTGCGGTCACGACAGCGCCAGCTGTCAGAGCCAATCGAGACGTTGTTCCCATGAGCTGTGACGCGAGGGGTGCCCCGTATTTGAACAGCTTCCAGACAATTACCAGCGAGAGAATTGGCAGCGACACCGCGATGAGATAGCTCAGGTACATACTCTCCGGCGCCAGCGGCGAGTTCGTTCCCCCGCTGAACAGGAGCTCGTACGCTTTGAACAGGAGCGCAACTGGCAGCGGCATGATCGCCAACGGGACGAACTTCAAGCAGAGACGCTTCGCGATTCGGGACACCACCGGAAGATTACCATAGAGCGTGTCATAGAACTCTTCACACACTCTAGTCAGCCTAGTTACCATTATAGCACGTTATCTGCTTAGAGGGCCGTGCACCGAGTGCACGTGGTTTAGAACTAGTCAAAGAGTACCCTTTCGTTTCCGAATAATGATTTCTCGCACCCGTTCAACGTGGTTCGTCTCGGATTGAACGAATGCTGTGAGGATGGCTTCGACGATCTCGGAGCGGCTGACTCCGAGATCGTCACATTCAGCGACCAGTTCATCTACTTCTTGCACGATTTCCTCGTCAACAGCGACTCCGAACTTCTCTTTTGCCATAGTTATAACACTCTAAGAACAGCGTGCACCAAGTGCACGGCGCTTTCAATTCGTTAGAGCTGATTCAGCGAGCCATGAGAACTATTCTATGACACGCTCTACCATACGCAACTGCGACCCCGATCGGCATCGCATAGAAATAGACGTAGATGAGAATATCGCGCAGGAAAAACAGCGCCTGGATAACCCACATGGCAAAGCCTCCGAATGCTGCGAGCATGAGGGAGAGAACCGGATTCACGACAGTCACAGCCAGGAACTCGAGCATCGCCCCAGTGACCACAGACGCATCCGGAAGGAAGGCGATCGTGAACGCCTCGACGAGATAGAGGGTCAAGACACCTACCCAATACCAGGTCACGATGAGGAACGCTCCAGTCCACGCAGACCGCCGGGTTCTCCTCGCCTCGGCTGTGCTACCGAGGTTGAAGATGCGGATCGTATGCCGGCCCTGGACGCAGATCACGAGGATCAACAACCCCAGCAACATGATTTCACCCCCGACCAGGGCATCATGCAAATCCGTCCACGGTTCGTTCGTCGGTGTACCGAAGGCGAAGGAGCCGTCCGTCTCCGGAAGTGGCGTGTCGAAAAGCGACTCGGTTATCGTCTCATACCCTGCAGCGATTCCCTGGTGGAACCACTCGATGACGATGTTCAGTGCATCCTTGAACCACTGCACCCCGACGTCGACCAACGAGATCCCAGTCATCGACGACCACCAACCTGGAGAAACGTGGTGAGTCGAATTCCGGCGTACCACGACACTGCGAACGGAATCACCCACCAGATACTCTGACTCAGGAGTGTTAGCCATCCGGAAACCGTCGTCAACGGATGCCAGCGGACGCTCGCCGTCCCACCTGCGTAGGCTGGGTCATGTGTGTACCAGGCCCCCGGATGATACTCTGCCGTATAGAGACCAGGCTCGCTGACAGTCACGGTGGCCATCCCGGACTGGTTGGTCTCGATACGCTCGCCTGCGATCGTTAGATACCCATCTCGAGGGTCCGGTCCGATCGATGTCATTCGCGTGGTGCCGTCAATCGGGTCTTCAAGAACGATCGGATCGCCGGTTGTAGCGTCAGTTACCTCGACCCTCAAGGTTGCTGCAGAATCATTCACTGACTCGATGACGACGTCGACGTCGCTTTCACGAATCTCTCGATCGTCCATGTGAGCGGCCTCAGAAAGCGGCGCATCAACACCACGGACGATTCCCTGTACGATGAGCGAATCTTGATCTATCGAGTCAGTTCGAATGACCATTCCATACGACCGTGTATATCTATCATCGACGACGCCGACATCGACATTCTCGTGTATGGTTGCTGCCGGAGAGTCACTCTCGATTCCCCACACATCGAGAATACTCGGGCCGTCGCGATCGGGTTCCGCTCGTGGACCGACTCGAGACGGGAATGAATGCACATACACTGGTCGGGCATCCGATGTGACGACATCACTGCCGCCCTCAGTCTCTTCAACGAGTTCATCCCAGGAAGTGTCCCGAGCGGTATAATATCGCCACACGCCCCGGACCATGTCGTTCCCATCAGCAGAAAGCGTATAGCCATGCCACGGCAGTGCCTGATAAACACCAATCCCCACGTCTCCGTCCGGATATGTTGCAGTATACCGCTCCGCCGAGAGGTCGTAGACGTGAGCGGTGATCGTTTGAGAGACAGTGATCTCGTCACTGTAATCCCAGGAATAGGTATCCGCCCAGCCATCTCCTCGAATGATAACGAACTCTCGAATTTCGACCTCGATGTCCGCTTCGAGTGTCACCTCCGTTTGGCCACTTCCACTGGTAGCATACTCGAGGACCGGTGTCTGACTTCCTTGTGCTGTGGCCACCGTCTCACCATCACGCAACACACGAACTTCACGAACTTCCTGGCTCGAGACAGACCATCGTTGTGTGAAGTTTTCCTCGTCTTCTCCGTCTGGTGTTTCTACCCGGTAATCGACGAGGGCTCTGAGTTCACCCTCCGGCGCGATGAAGAGCGGCCGTTCATCTGGCCCAGTGTGTGCACGGGTTGATGGGTGAATTGCAAACGCCGAGATGTGTGCGTCCTTTATCGCCCACGAATCCTCCCGGGACGCATGGGGCGGGCCAACAGACGTTCGCGTTCCGCCTGGCTCCAAGTCGTCGAAGGCCGTCGCAGTCCACCGCACAGCCGTTGATGGAGGTTCTTTGAATGAGACATCTGTACAGCTGGTCAGTTCCTCGAACGCTTCGCTTTCGTCCGTGTCTCCTGCAGAATCACTTGTCACCTCCTCACAGTGGTTTGGCTCCTTGGAGAACAGCGTCGCAGTCTCGTTGTCGGTTACCGACGCTGCGGGTTGTTCCACGTGAATGGATTCCGATGCAGTAACCCCTGCTGTGGTAAGGCCAAGCAGCAGACACGCTGCCGTAGTGAATTTGATTATTGGCGTCATTCGAAATAGCTGACCGGGTGTGAGCGATCTACCAGGGGACGAGATCCACACACTCCGCTAGCGGGAGGTTCATCATTGATCCAGCCACCGTGTACAGCGGTCCGAGCACAAGTAGAATAATCGCCGACTTGAGAGCCGTTCGTTTGTGCCGCTTAATCGCCTCGCGCTGTTCCGGATTCAACGTGAACATCTCCGCGAGGGAATCCGCCTGCCAGACCACGACGAGACCCATAATCCCGAGAGCAGTCGTGACCTGGAAAAATCCGGAGATCATCTCCGGCAGTCGATCCGCCTCACAGACCGCTGATTCGGCCTGTACCGGTTCGACTGCAATAATGGAAAAGAACAGGATACCAACGACAAGGTGAATGACACCCGACCAGCGGGTCTGACCGGATTCATCCCCCCTGTCGGAAGAGTCCCCGATTTCCTGCATTCCGTCGGCTTCGTTGCTACCATCATCAGTGTCACTTGAGGAGTGACCCGTCATCTCTGTGTAGATGAAGATTCTCCAATGGGTATTTAAATTTGTATATCTCAGTATAGAAAATAAGTTAATGAGCTAAAGTTTTTAGTAGAAAACAATAATCCGGCTAATGGAAATCCAGTCAGGAGGTGGTACGCAGCCAGTGACTTTTATACCAAAAAGAAGCACCCGGTATCGTGATGGTCGAACATCCAAGTGATTGGCACGCTCAAGATTGGGCGATAGTTGTCGAGGCACTTGCTCAGTGGGCTGGTTCACCGAAAGCTACGACGGACCGAGAAGAACGAGCCTGGGAATTGATCGAGACAATCAGTGCAGACCATCAGATAGCAGCGAGCGAATTACTACTGCAGGTTGACGACGACTGGAGTGGCCCCGAAGAAACACAATCTCACAACGACAGGTAGGGCTATCCGGAACAACCGTTGACCTCCTCGCGCTACAGCGCGGAAAGGAAGTCAAACAAGTCGAGCCCGTTCAGCCAGTTCCGCCGCTGTCTCCCGAGGCTCGGTGAGTATCGCATCCAGATCGTCAACGATCCTCCCGAGATCACCATCCGTCACCACCACCTCGCTATCGGTGATAAAGACGTGCTCAAGTTCACACAGATTCTCGACGCCTGCGAATTTGACTACGTTATCATGAGTGGGTACGTCGCGATCCTCACTGGGCGGTCTCGGTCGACAGAGGACATCGACATCATTCTGGAGTCATTATCCGAAACAGAGACTGAGCAGTTAGTTACCGAACTCAAAGATCACGGATATTGGGGGATGGCAATGCCACTTGATGAGATGTATTCGATGTTGAGCGAGGGCAGCCGAATCCGAATTGCTGAGGAAGGGGAGATGTACCCGAACTTCGAGACGTGGTTTGTTTCAAACGACGTAGAGCGTGAGGCCCTCTCGAACCCCCTCACGGTGATATTTGATGAGGGGCAGATCGAGATCAGTCCGCTTGAACTCCAAATTGCATACAACCTCCGACTTGCGCAAGCTGCAGATAGTCTCAGCGGGAAGGATTTCGAAGATGCACTCCACCTGTACTTGACCTTCGAGGAACGATTTAACACGGAGCAGCTCGAAACGTACGTCAACAAGCTTGGAGTTGAGGACTACTATGCTGAACTCACAGGAGTTTGAGGACGACCACCGCCGGAACACGGAGCAACGGCGTGAGATGATTAAGCGATGGGCTGAGTACGTTCGGACGCACGACGATAAGGAGTGGTCACGCCAACAGAATCGGCTTATTGACTCTCAGCTCCAGTCGGCAAACGACATGGCTGCCGCTGGCGATACGGATCCAGTTCGGTTTGCAGCCGCTCGAGATCGGCTGCGCGATCGGTGACTGCCCACAGACCCTCCTCCACGGGCGCTCCAACAACGAATTCTTCGTACCCATATATTCAACACGAGAACAGCCCTTCAGAGGAGAAGGAGCGATAGTCTATCGTTAGCCCCGGAGATAAGCCACGGACTGACCGACGTCACGGACGGAGTCGCTCCGCTCCAAATCGAGTTCTTCGGCGAGATAATCGACGGTCTCCTCCAGGTCCATCTGTCGTCGACTCGCCCATAGAGTATACTCGTAGTGCAGAGTTACCGGTCAGTTGATTCAACTCGCTGGTACGTATTGAGCCGACCACTGCGGTTGACGGTAATCTGTCCTTCCTCTTCGAGCTTCCGGAGTTTGTTGTAGATCTGGTGATCGGGGAAATCCAGCTCTTCTCGGAGGTCTTCGATCGTTTTCGGGCTCTCCAGCGAGACGAGCAGCGCGTTCTCAAGACAGTACGAGACGAGCCGGTCCGTGATTGGCGCAACAATATTGTGCCGCTCGTCGAGGACATCGAGCGTATCGAGCACAGCAAACGAGAAGAATTGGCCAGTGCGATCTTCCTGGGTCTTGATCTCTTGGAAGATGCTCTCCCAGTCGAGGTCGGCTTGTCTGGCGATCAGTGCAGCATCTTCGAGATCGCCTTCGCGTTCCGTAATCGATTTGAACACGAAGATGTCGGTCAGCGAGAGCAGATGTACGTGAAGATTGCCGTACTCGAATGATTGGTCGCACCGCTCGATCATCGCCGGCGTCAACTGGAGCTGGCCGGCGACCGCCTCCACGAATATATCCCAGCGCGGAAACCCTTCCTTCTCCAGCACAATACTGGGATCAAGCTGGTTGTATGCCGCTTCCAAGTCACTACGCTCCTCGTATCCCAGGTCCTGAAGCGATTCGGCGATTGCAAAGAACGTCTGTCCGTCCTCAACGACGATGTCGACGTCTTTCGTCGAATCTTTCAACCCACGCAGAATGAGGTTTCCGCCTCCGAGAAGATACACGTCGACAGGCGTCTCCAGGTGGTCGCCAAGCTCTTCGAGCCCCCGTCGAAGGCTATCTTCCGGATGTTGGCCGCGCGGATAGACCCCATAGTCGTTCGCGAGATCGATGAATTCCTCCCACGGGAGAAAGAGCTCCTCGTGGTGGACCTCCCGTTGGTCGATGTATGCAAAGAGATCTGCCCATTTCTCGACGCACTCCCACCTGTTTGCGAATCGCCACAGGTCGCTGGCGTCGAGGGTCGCGCGGTGCGTCAGATAGAACACGCCAGCCATCGCCATCTGTTTCTTGTTCTCAGCGACGGTCACTGCATGGATCAGAACCTCTTCAAGTCCCAGCGAGCGATCACCTTGATAGACGTAGGTCTTCGCTGGGTGATAGTCAACACCGTAGCGAGTGAACGCCGAGAACGCAGTCGGCGTCCCATCGACGTTGTCCTTGCTCGTCGCGACGAGTCGGTCGCCGTTCGCGCGGTATTCGGTTTCGAACGGTGTCGTTCGGGTTCTAGCTTCGAGGAACGACCGAAGCGTGTCATCGGTGATAGCATACCCGTCGTCCGTGTGTGCGATCGCACCGGTCTCCTGGATCTCGTTCAAATGCTTGTAGAGCGTGGACTTGGCGAAGCCCTTCGTTTGTAACTCCGAAATCGTCTTCGGACCGCCGATAAGCGCACCCAAAATGTCCTCTTTCGTCCCTGTCAGCACTTTTTCGAGCGCGTAGCGGTCAAGGAGCTCGGCAAGCAGTGACGCTTCGTACGTGGTGGCCAATTGGACTCCGTCGGTTCGGTCCACAAGATGGTCGTTTTCGAGGTCGCCAACGACCTCCGATGTCCAGCTCTGACTTCTATCGATTGCATCGGCTAACTCGCCAATCGAGTAGGACCGATCTCGCAAACAGTCGATAACCCGTAACGCCGCTTCTCTCATAGATTCCAATTCTACCGATGTATTTATAACTATATCGGTGAGAGTGGAATACAGACTCTTGACGCTCAGGGTGGACCGTCAAACGATTTGGAATCCCGACAGGATTTGAGCGACAACCGGAGGACTCGTTTGAAGGTCCTCTCCAAGTCGTCCTCAACGAGCGTTCGGTGCTCAACCCCGACCACGTCGAAGGATATCCAGTCATCTCTCGGCGCGAGACGATAGAGTTCATGCGGAAGCATTATGCGACGTTTCAGTCAGCACTCGCTATGCTCGATCGCATGTACGACGATCTCGATCTCGACGTTTCCTACCGTGAGTCAGAAAGAGAATGCTCGTGAGTTTCACAGCAGCAATTGAATTATCGACCTCCTCCACGGTGAGGTTTAATTGATTGCCGTTGGTTTGACATCGACAGCGTTCCCGGGTTGCTATTTTTGAATAGTTTGCTATTCATACTCTTCAGCCCGCGAAGGGACGATATCTGATTAACCAACAAATCTATGCCGATACGCACTTTGTTGGTTAACACGAGGCGACCGCTGATGTCCTACGAGCCACCGACGCCGCCGGCGGAACTCCCGACAGACCTCGTCAATACGCTCAACGAGTCCTCTTCTGAGCAGCTCCAGCACGTTGCCCGCTACGCTGAAGAGCTAGCTGAGCACAAAGCTCGCGAGGCACGTCTCGAAGATGACTCAGATGAAAACGAGATTGAAGAACGCCCCGACGATCTTCCGGACGACGTCCCGGCGAAGGCCACGATCACGATCAAGGAGATTAACGACAACCGCTACTACTACTGGCAGTGGCGAGAAGGCGAAAAAGTTCGTTCCCAGTATAAAGGCCCCGTCAGTCCCGACGAATAGACGGTAGTGAACTGGGGCCGGGGTGTGTCGAGCGAAATTAGTAGCGTAGCAGAGGACACCCCCCAGAATGTGAATGGGTTCAACCCACCCCACACCCCTCAGTGTGAATGGATCCGGTCAGCCCAGACAGGTAAAACGCGAAGAGAAGATACCCACCCCACGTTTCCGTCGTAACTGGAGGTCCATAGAAGGAATGCGGCCACAGTTGAGGGGATCACACCCCCCACGTTTCCGTCGTTTCCTCACCCGGCCAAAGTCGATTAGTGGAAGTAGAAGACGACCTCGGGTCACCCACCCCACGTTTCCGACGTATCGAGAGATACACTCGTGATCAGGGGTGTGGTCAGCGACCGAGACAGGAGCTAGGCCAAGTCTTCCAACCGGCTGTCCCGGAGAACCGATTTCAACACGATGCCGGTGTCCTGAACCAGCCGATGCTCAAGATAACTGCCTTCACCCCGGCCACCACCGGTCCGAGTTGATTCAACGACTCCGAGAAACGCCTGCTCTTTCAACAGCTCGTAGACACGGTGCTCGCTGAGAGTCTTCGCATCGGCCTTCTCTGTCGTCGCTTGATACCGTTCGTAAATCCGGTTGGTAGAGAATCCATCCTCGTTCGGATTCTCTTCGGTGAGCAGCGCGAGCGAATAGAGGATGAACTTGACCTGGGTCGTGGACCCGCGTAGCAGCTCCTCGAACCGATCGATTTCAGCCCACTCCTGGGCATCGCGAACGTGTTCCTCGACGACTGTATCGACGTTTTCTCGTTCGGCCAGTTCGCCGGCGTGACGAAGAATTTCGATTGCCTTTCTGGCGTCACCGTGTTCTTGAGCGGCTAGTGCTGCCGTCAGCGGAATCACATCATCGGAGAGAACGCCATCGTGGAACGCGTCCCGTCGGTGCTTCATAATCTCGCGCAGTTGATTCGCGTCGTAGGGTTGGAAGACGAACTCCTCCTCGCGAAGACTGGACTTGACGCGTTCGTTCAGCTGGTCGCGATACTCGATCTTGTTGCTGACTGCGATGACGCCCAGGTGGCAATCCGCTTTCCCCGATTCGCGAGCCCGCGAGAGCTGCATAAGAATATCATCGTCATCGAGTCGGTCCACCTCGTCGAGAATGATGATTACTGACTCGTAGGCAGTATCCAAAATCTCCCAGAGATAGTCGTAGTATTCACCGCTGCCAATCCCTGCGCGTGGAATATCGAAGTCAGTCTCGTCCGTCTCGTTGAGTGAACGAGTTACCGTCCTCGCGACGCGTGTCTGTGTGTTGTGCTGCGCGCAGTCGACGTAGACCGTGCCCACAGACACACCGTTCGACTCCGCGGCTCGCCGTGCTCGTTCGGTGACGTGACGAGCAACGAGTGACTTCCCAGTACCCGTTTTGCCGTAAATAATCACGTTGTTGGGCGGATCGCCACGAACGATCGGCCTGAGTTCAGCAGCAACGGCCTTGATCTCGCCATCCCGGCCAACGATACGGCCGCTTTCAGGGACGTGGCCAACCTTCAGCAGTTCCTTTCGAGCGAAAATGTTGGCTCGGTCGGGATCGTCTTCATCAAAGTCAAAGAGAGGATCGTCAGCGGGATCCTCGTAGCGGCCGTCGAAGTCAGAGAGTTGGGACGGTTCCTCAGCCATCAATATCAGACATCGCGGATGGGACCTACTTAATGATTTGGCTACCTCGACCAGAGTGTAAATCGGGCTATGGTCGTCATCTGATGTTTTGTCGCTGGCGTATCATCCTCACAAAGAGTCGAGTCGGTCCCGAGTGAAATCGGATTCCGAGCGAGAGTTACCGACGCAGACCGGCACCCCCAATCCAGAGTGAAAACGCCAGACTGGAGCGGGTTTGACACACCCCTGGTCAAGAGTGAATAGCCCTCGATCCGGGAGCAGCGTACTTGGTTGAGACGACACCCCCCGTCCAGAGTGTATCTCCCGAACCGGGTAATCAATCATATCTATGAGAGGACACATCGGCCCTGGACGTCTGACGCACGGCAGACACTCCTCGTCCAGAGTGAAAGCGCCGGTGTGACGAGCTGGAGTGGAGTGTGAGCCTCAAGTGATGGTGACGAGCGTTCGTCGGCACCCCCAATCAAGAGTGAAGACGCAGGGCAGATCTCCAGCCGAAGCAAAGCAGGGTACAATCGGAACTGTCGGGATCGGGTGTCTTGATTCCGATTGACGAGGAAGATCGGGAGATACCAATCCCGATTTCGGCTTTGATGCCGCTTCGATGGTTGGCGAATAGTCAGAATGGCGATTGTTCCTTCAACGTCTCATAATACACGGACGACGGAATCGAACCCCCACACCCCTCGCCCAGAGTGAAACGCTACGAGAGTCCCTCGGTTAACCCGGCGGAAACCACACGACAAGTCGGCTGGGAAGTACCGAAATCACAAGATGTGAGACGTGTATCCCTCGAACAGCAGTCGTCACACAGTCGAAGATCCTCTAAACATACCAATCTTCATAGTATTACCTAGAAGTTTTATTACTACCTGCTTCTTACCACTCTCCAAGTGCATTCAACATAGGAGAGAGGACGAAGGCGGCATTCGTCCGGGTGGTTTCGAACCGCTGCTCGTTTTCGCTGTTCCATTTCCTCCGTGTTCTCCCGTCTCAGGCAGTCTTTCCGTGATTCTTGCTGATCTTCTCTCACGAGAACCCCTGTTTCCCGTGGACCTCACCCCACACCTCTGGTCGGTTTTCACTCTGGACGAGGGGTGTGTGGGCGAAGTATTCTCTCCAAGTCCCTTCCGTGTCTCCACTCAGTATTAACCAACAACTCTCCCCGATACCTCGATAGTGTTGGTTAACCTCTCTCAATCTCGGTGAAGGCGGCCAAGTCCGTTTCCCGAGTTTCCGCGATCTCGTGTTGAATCTCCGTCCGATCCCAGCCGAGCGGTGCCAGCACACTCTCGACAGCTCTGACGAGTTGCGTCTCGTAGTACGACGCGTCGTACGACTCGATCTCCTCGTGAGCCAACGCGACCCGCTCTCGCGAGCTCTTCTCGTCGTCGACAACTATGTACTCGATATCCTGTCCTGGATGGACAGCGAGGTCCTGCTCTCGAGCCCGCTTCAGCGCCGCCACGTTCTGTGTGTTCTGCGTATAGCCTTCGAGTGGTTTGGAGACGCGATTCCGTTCGACGAGCTGCTCGACCGGCACCGTTCCAGCGTGAAGACGCTTGATCGCGTCCTGAAGACAGTCAAGTACGGCATCCGGGGATCGAGTCGCGTCGAGCCGTTCGAGACAATCCCGCTGGACGTCCTCGATGAACGATGGGGTCGAGCGCTGCCGAGCTTCGATACCACGTATCTTGAACTCGTCGTCGCCGGCGACCTTCCCGAAGTATTTCGTCAACGCACCAGCGTCGCTCTCGCGCTGCGGGACGAACGCCACCCAGTCGTAGTGGGCCTCGTGTTCGAGCCGAATCTCGACGCGTTCCGTGATCTCCGTCGCCAGCGTCCCGAGGTCCTCTCGGTCATCGTCGTCGACGTCGGGGTCCGGCGTCACCCAGATGGAGTCGACGATGCCGTGGACGACGCGCCAGCCGCCAGCTTCCAGCCGCTGTTTCGCCGTCAGCAGAATCTCGCGAGCGAACGCGTTGATTGCTTCGTGGCACTCGATGCGGCCGAACTTCGCGTTGCTGAACCCTTGATAGCCGAAGCAGGCGACGAGGATCCACTTCAGCGCACCCGACCGTCCCTCGAGTTCCGCTAGCCGGTCCTCGTCGGGGTTGTCCCGTTCCTTCTCGTGACGGATGGCCGCCTTGATCTCGTCGCGAGCGTCGATGATCGGTTGGAGTACGTCAACGAGGTAGCCGCGCTTATCGCAGATCGAGTACCCGAGGCCGGGGACGTCGTCACGGTCGCGGTGGCAGTCACACCGGATGACGTCCGGCGAGACGTTCCGGGTACAGATGATGTTCGGATACAACGAGGAGAAGTCGAGTTCGTGGACGTTCTCGTGGAGGCCGACCTCGGGCGCGAAGATGAACCCGCCACGGTCGGCGTCGTGGAGCGTCCCCATCGGCTTGTAGAACTCGTGGCGCCAGGAGTTCCATGGCACGAGGACACCGCGGTCGTGGGCCTCGCAAATCTGGATCGCCGTCAGCACGTTCCCGATCGACGCCCACGCAAGTTCCTGGACGGGCTTCTTTGAGCGCGACACGAGGTCGAGGACGCCCTTGAGGTTCGTCTCCCCGTAGAAGAACGTGTTCGATTCGTCGATGATCGCCCGGCCGGGCACGTTGTACCGTGCCGGCGAGTGGCCGACGCGACCGTAGCTCGAGTACGTCGACCGGCTCGCGAGCTGCTGGTAGTCGACGTCCGGCCACCGACTCAGCGAGAAGTCGTCGACGCCGGCGTCCGTCGCCATCTCGTACAGGGTCGGGACGATCTCGCTGGTTGAGCAGACCAGGACGTCCGGATCGTGTGCGTCGAGCGCCCCCTGGACGGCGGTCAGGATATCCGTCGGCGAGCCGGTAACAGTATCGCCGGCGACAGACAACTCCCCATAGACGTCGTCGCTCGTTTCGGTCACCGGAACACCGAGCCGGAGCGTCGACAGCTCGCTCGCCGGCGTCGGATCGGCGCCGGTCTCCAGACAGTACCGGAACTCTCGCGAGAAGTCGACGTTGAAACAGGCGAGATCCCCGACTGGATAGTCCGACAACTGGCGTGCCTGCCGGGCGAGGGGGGTGACGCGGTCGATGTGGGCGACGTCGACCGCGAGAACGGCCTCCTCGTCTCGTCGAAAGCCGGGGCGTCGCGCAACCAGTTCGGTCGCGACGACATCCGGGTGCTGGTCGTACACCGACTGGAGTGTCGTGAGGTCGAGGTCGGCATCAGGGTCGCGAGCGGCGACGTAGAATCGCGGTGTGTAGTCATCGCGCTCGGCTGCGACGGCACCGTCGGCGGTTGCCTCCCACTCTATGACGCGCCCGTCGCTTAGGAAGTCAATTGTGAACGGCATTCCCTACAGAACCAACAGTAGGGTTCCGGATAATCGATGGCGTGTCACTTCCGGATTTCAGGGAACGATGGTTTCTCTCGCAACCATCTCGGTCACGGCGGCGACGGATGCTGGTCGTACACCGACTGGAGGATCGTAGGGTCGAGGTCGGCCTCTGCGGGTGAGGGAAGACGTAGAAGCGTGGAGTTTGACATCCTCCGCGCCTTTTAGGGCGCGGTTTCCTCTGTGGAGTTTTCGGCTATGCCGATTCCCTGAGGGCAATATTCCCGTGGTGAACGGTACTCGGGTCTGTGCGCTGTTCGTTGGGACTTTCGTGAGAGCGTGGTGACTCCGACCAGGTGTGGTCGTCCCACTGGAACCGCACGGGCCGTGCCATCGGCCTGACCGTCTGTTTTGTGTGCCGCTCGAGGAACGTCTCTGACGCGGTTAGGTCGGCGTGCCCCTGGAATCCACACGGACAGGTGAGTGTGTCTTGCTGCCGCGACGTTCGGTCAGTCGATCCACACCGTGGACATTCCTGACTCGTCCACGCTTCTGATCGAACCTTGACCGAAATCCCGTATTCCGCTGCGGTACACGCTAATCGCTCTGTGAACTTATTGAACGCCCAGAAGTTGTGGGTCTTGGCGTTGGTTTCGACTGACCAGTGTGTGTCCAGCACGTCGGTCAACCCGCCGATATACACCGTATCCACGCCCTCGGCGTACAGTCGATCCAGCAGGTCACGACACAGTGCTTCTTGGGCGTGGTCGCGGCGGCGGGTGCGTTTCCGGTACAGTCGTCGGATACGCTCACTACTGTACTGGCCTTCCGGGAGCTTGGATTGCAACCGGGCAATCTCTCGTGTCGTCTCACGGAACCGCTGGAACAATTCGCGGCCTTCGTACAGGTACTGCTCGCCGGTCGTGGTGGTACAGGCGACGAGATTGTTCGCACCGATGTCCAGAGCGGCCGTTTCATCGGCCAGTGGAGTTGCCCGTGCACTATCAGAAACAGTCACGGGTTGGGAAGCTCGGAAGGTGCTTTCAGTCTCGTCGTACCATAGCTCCAACCGGCCCTGTTTTTCGTAGTCGGGCCAACTCGGATTGCCAGCGATTTCAAGTCGGAGGCGGCCGGTGTGATCGTATCGGCCCTTCAGCTCGCTGCCGACCAGTATCTCAAGCCGAGACCGATCGCCCCACTCAGTCGTGTATGCGTCGTTACGAATGACGGTTCTGAGTTGGCGTCCGTTGTCCTCGTTGCCACGGAATCCCGGCGGGTTGGGGTGTTCCGTAACCGACGTGTCCGACTCGTCGTGGTACTGGTCTTTCAGATGTAAGAAACTGCGCCACGCTTCGCTGCTCTTGCGTATCACCTGTTGAGCTGTAGACGCCCCGAGCACGCCTTTGTATCGACCTTCGAGTCGGCCGGTATCGGCGTCCCATATGCCGCCTTCGAAGCCGTCCTCGTCGTTGTACCGCATAAGGGCGTTGGTAGTTAACTTCGTTCCAGAGGGCGGCAGAAGCGTCCAACAGATCCCGTAACAGTTGCTCTCCGGTCTCGGAGAGCGGTCGCACGGCGAATCTGTTGGTGCGCTTCATCTACCACCTATTGATCTGTTCCGGCGCAAGGTAAACACTGTCCAGCCAGAGTGAAAGTAAAACTGGAGTCGCTACGTTGGAGACTTCTGACCGGAAGGAATACGGCGGTATCTCAGCAGATCCGCCCCGATTCCCGTCTACCCTCTTCGGAGCTTAGTTCCGAGAGGCGACGGCATGTCGCTTCTGAGTTTCAGCAAATTAGTTCAAAAAGCGTACTCAACGCTATGTTCTGGCTTATTGTTCGTCGTCGTGGGGCTTCCGGAACGATTTCCGGAATCAGTGACCCGATATTAACCAACGAATTCGGAGATCCGCACCGAATGTTGGTTAAGACGTAACAGTGACGTCTGGCCACATACCGCGAGTCCCTGTCGTTAGACGCTATCAGATGATTCAGACGAACCCGAGGCGTTCCATTCAGCAACCTCGCCGTCGTAGAAGGTATCATCGCTTGGGAGATCGTCCTTGAGTTCGGGTATGGCGGAGGTCTGGTCAATCGACGCTCGGAGGAGTTTCAACCGCATCGCTTCCTCACGACCGAGAATCGTTTCGACGGTATCGTAGTCGGTGCGGCCGTCGTAGTAGGCGTTGCTCAATCGCCGGCGGACCGTTTCCTCGGTTGCGAGTTCGTCGAGTTTGTTCTCTAGAGCGTCGATGAGAAGCCGGGTTCGTGGGATATCGAGAACCTCAGCGACGGTATCGATGCGTTCGACGAGAGACTTCGGGGCGTCGAACTCGACCCGGGTTTTCTCTTCGGACATTGCTCTGCGTGCTGGGGCTATGCGCTCACCGATGCTTCATCCCCATCGATATCGTTGATGAGCGGGTAGTCGATGTGCATCTCGATCCGGTCGAACGGGACGATGGGTTGCATTGCCCCGCCGGGGCCACCTTCTTTCAGTTCAAGAATACCCAGCGTTTCCAAGTGCTTCAGATCCGAATGGACATCGGACACATCACGGTCGACGAGGCGCGCGGCCTCCCGCATACTTTCGGGTGCGTGTTCGGCGATCGCCTGAATGAGCTCGAGACGGAGCGGGGTGAGGCTGTCAACGAGATCGTCGTAGGTTCCGAACTGGAGTGTCGCCGCCCCGTCTTGGTCGTCGAGCGTGTCCGTCTCGGCGGCGTGGACGAACTGGAGTGCGTCCTCACGGACCTGTTCTCGGTCGCCAACGGTGATGTGGAGCGTGGTCATTTTTGGAGTGTAGTGGTGGCGGGTGGTGGACGGTCAGTACGGCCGCGGCGGATCGCCGCCGACGGCCTCCCAGTACTCGTCTGCGCTCGCCCAGAAGTCGACGGGACCAGCTTGACGTGTGTGTACTGGAAGACCGGCTCTTGGGCTATCTCTTATGTGTTGGGAAGACGCCCGACATCATAAGACCAGCGAGGATCCGTCGATACGCTCTCCTGATCTGGGCCTCCAGAAGACGAGATCGACTCAGAGACGATTCGTGAGTGGAAGACACTCCGTCGGGACCTCGCGCTCGCGAACGCCGCCCCCTCGATCGGCAATGCCGAGCAATTCGTCGGCACCGGTCATCGCTCAATCGGCGATAGCGGTCATGCCTGAGTGAGTAAGCTGGGTAGGGTTGTCGACCTGATATTATGAGAAGTTAGTGAATATATTTTGGGCAGAGGAAGAAATATGTGGTCTTAGCCCGTTGGTCGAAGTATGTCAAACGACGCTCGTCGCGACGGCCCACCCCCATTCGACCGGCCATTCGAAGGCGAAGACACGAAACAGCGCGTGTACGGCGCCGTCCTCCATGCGCGAGAGCCAATGACGGCCGCCGAGATCGCCAAGCGTGCAGACTGCTCCGAAGAGTCCGCACGGACGCATCTGTCCTTCTACGCTGACCTCGGCATCGTTATCCACCACGATGGTCGTCCAGCTCGATACGAGCGCAATGACGACTACTTCGAGTGGCGCCGAGTGAATGAGTTGGCGAACGTACACACCGTCGAAGAACTACAGGCCCGGGTCTCGGACCTCACCGACCAAATCGAAGCATACCGCGCGGAGTACGACGCTGACTCACCCGGTGACGTCGATGTTCTCAAATTCGACGCCGAACGCGTTGACGACGTGTATGCGGACCTTGGGGACTGGGCGACCGCAATCGAGGAGCGCCGGTTCCACGAGCGCGCCCGCCAGAAGGCGACCAGCTCCACAGCGCCCTCCCACGGCTGACAATGGTACCGGCCGATGACGGCGCAAGTCCAGCGCCACTGGACCGTGCGGTGTTAGAGCGGATGCAGTCTCGATTCGCTGGCCGTCGCATGTTTGAAGTAGTAGACCTTGTCGAGGAGGGGAAGCTGTATCTCTGTATTGAGCTCGCCGGTGATTACTACCCAGGTGATGCGTCTGCTCGGTTTGAGATTCGATGGTATCGCAACGACGATTTCACCGTTCACTATCAAGAAGAGCGTCAAGAGAGCGTGTGGAAGTGTCGCTGGGACCGCCACCCCAGCAGTCACAACGAACGAGATCATTTCCATCCGCCGCCGGACGCAAGTCGTACCGACGCAGAGGACGCACAGTGGCCACAAGACCATCGTGGCGTCTGCCGCCTCGCCCTTGATTACGTCGAAGAGCGAATCGAAACTCTATGGGAACGGCAGTAGGACACATAACGGCCTTACTGCCGCTAATCCTGCTTGAAACGCGCGATATTCTATGCGATAGGCTCCAGCGACTTCATAGAGAAATCTGACTTTGAGCAATACCGTTCTGCAAGCTCCATCAACGCTCGAGTCCGTCGGATATCGGCGATATTGTGAGTGATGAGCGGCTCATAGGCGCCCTCCTTCCATGCAGTGACTGCCTCGCTACTGTCGGTGAATGGATCAAGCTCGTTCAATCCGGCGCCGATCAGTTCCTCGTAGACGCCACTCAGCGTATCTTCACTCGTATTGAAACGTGTCTCGAAGACGTCCATCACGTCGACGTATGGCAACGTGCCAAACGGCCACTCGAGCCCGTGCGTACAGAGCCGTGTGCGAAGAAACGGGAGGTCGAACCCTCCGTTCCACCGTTCCCCGTTGTACGCAACGAGCTTTGCATCACGTTGGGTGAGTGTCGACGTGACGAACGTCGCTAGTCCGTTCAGGAGATCCTGTTCGCTGTCGTGAAGTGAGAGCTGTACTGGTGTCTGGAGGGCGTCATTAAGCCGATTTGTGAGGCCTGCTTCTGGTGCCGTTCGGGTATAGAGAAACACTCGCGACGAGACCACCGAGTCGAACCCAACTACTGTGAGCTCATCATCGGACTGAAATCCCGTCGTTTCGATATCGAAGGCAATCGTCGTCAACTCCGTCATTCGCCACCTCCAGTGCTACCTTCGGTGGACGATTGCTGCTGTTCGACCACAGTTTCAGAAAGCCGTTGCTCAAGTTCCTCGAGGCGTTCCTCGTGGTCGTCGAGGCGGGCCTCCTGTTCGAGATCGATGCTGAGCAGCGCCGGGAGCAGCGGGTTCTGGTGGTTCAACAGCCCGCTCGCGTCGGCGTGGTCGCGGGCGTACTCGAACAGCTGGTCAAATCGTGGCTGGTCGCGACGCCGCAGTGCCCGGCGGAACTCTGCCCAGCGCTCTTCGATGGCCCGGAGCGCATCCCGGTACGTCGGGTTTGTGCGCCCCATCGCTATCGGCCTCCTGTCCCGGTCGCGGTCCACGCATCGAGCAAGGGGTCCGTAGTGGCCGCCACCGTCTCACCGTCAGCTGTGACGCCTGTCCCGACACCCTCCGGAGTCGGCGTCGACGGCGTCGACGTTGTCGGTTCCACGCCGACCTGCGTGGCGCGTGCCGCGAGCAGCTGCCGCCAGTACGCGAACGTCGTCTGGTAGTACGCGCCGTCGTCGACGGGATAGACGAGCGTCTCGAAGTCTTTGCCGACGACCCGTGGCCCCATCCGAGTCTGCTCGCACTCCAGGTGGTGGTCGGCGACCGTCGCGACTGACTCGGTGAATTCGTTTCGTTCGTTTCGCGTAACGAGCACCGGGATGTCGTACCCCTCGGCGTAGGTTGCCAACCGAGCGAGAGTTCGAGCCTGAAGGGTTCCCGCGTGGGTTTCGCCGAGGGTATCGTCGGCGCGGTACTGGGCGTCGACGGCCGGCGCGACGATGAGGGCGGGCGTGTGGGGCGACGTGTCCTCGTCGCGACCTGGCGCCCCTCGACCGGCTGCCCGGGCGTTGGCGGTGGACGTCTGGATTACTTTGTTCACCGCTGACGGGAGATCACAGACGGCGCCGTAGTGCTGGTAGGCGGTGAATCCGCGGGCGACGTGAATTCGGTTGAGCAACCGTTGACTGGGCGCGATCTGGGCGAGTGTCGTCGTCGTCGCGTGACCATTTGCGTCGACCCAGAAGGCGGGCCCGTCGTGCAGGAGGAGATGGTCGAGTACGAGCGACTGCAGGATCGGGACGCCGCGGCCTCCTTCGACGTCGAGCAGCGTGATGCCGTCGCCGAGTGACGGCAACAACATCTCGTCCGTAGTCGGATCGGCCTGGTCAGCAAGGGACCGATTGCGGTCAGCGCCCCGTGTCGGCTGGTCCACCGCCAATCGGTTCGACGTTGAGTGTTCTCCCATACTCGATTAGTTGTCTACGTTCCCGATAAGCCGCAGCGTGTCGCTTCCGCGTTTCAGGAAACTCGATGTGATCCCCTCCAATCCCGGTACAGTCCCGAGTAGTCTCCGTTTGGATCCTGTTTCCGAGAATAGTTCCTGAATCGATCGTACTTCGTGTTAACCAACACTCGGCCGTATTGACGGCGGTGTGTTGGTTAAACCTACCCAGCTGCAGTCTCGAGCCTGACTGCTCGGAATGTTAATGCTCAACGCCACGTTGGAAGAGGTGCTCTATGAGCTATCCACGAACCCACGTCGACCACCGAAACCCCGACCACCACGAGTCAATGCACCCAACTCGAAATATCGTGAACGCGCACGTTGTTGCCGGGGAATTCCTCACTTCGCGGTACCACGAGGCGCTTCAAACTGTTCTCCATCCCCTCGGCGAGTCTTTGGACACCAAAGACCAATATGCGCTCAACGACCTTGGCATCGTCCATGCTACTGGTTCCTTGAACGAGCTATCCCCGATCGTTCGCACATACGTCAAACTCGATGAGTATTGGACACGCACCCATCGTACTGCGCTCAACGAACTATTCGCTGATCGACGTGCTCACGTCCTGAGTTGCTGTACGCGGTTCCTTTCTGAGTTCCCTCGACACACTCTTGAAGCCGAATCCGGCCGTTCCGGAACTGCGCTGGATACTACCCTTGCTCCGCTTCTTGAGTGTGGATTTCTCTCATACACAGATGATGAGAAAACCCCATACTCTGTTGATGAACACCACGCGCTATATCGACCGACTGAACGGCTCTTCGACGCACTTCTTGAACAAGCAGCTGTTCTCTGTGAGCTTCTGCCGCCGACCGAGCTCTAATCGACGATTCAGAGCCGTTCACATTTCCAGATACGTTGAAGACTCTCCCGGCCGGACCCGGATGTATGTGTGGCCGGAACTCGCTCTTCATCGACCAAGCAGACCTCGAGGCCCGCTTCGATGCCGAGGTCGTCGCGGACGGCGGGTACACACCCCGATACAACATCGCACCTGGTGACGACCTCCACATCATCACGAACGAGGCTTCCGACGAGATCGATGCCTACCACTGGGGGCTGATTCCGTTCTGGGCGGACGAACCCGAGGAGGGCATCATCAACGCTCACTCCGAGACTGCCGACGAGAAACGCGTCTTCGAGCGGGCGTGGGAATCACGTCCCTGCCTCGTCCCCTCGTCAGGGTTCTACGAATGGAAATCGCCGAACGGCGGGTCGAAACAGCCCTATCGGATTTACCGGGAGGACGACCCCGTATTCGCGATGGCCGGGCTCTGGGACGTCTGGGAAGGCGACGACGAGACGATCTCGTGCGTCACGATTCTCACGACGGAGCCGAACGACCTGATGAACTCAATCCACGACCGGATGCCGGTCGTCCTCCCGCAGGACGCGGAATCTGACTGGCTCGCCGCAGACCCGGACACCCGCAAGGAACTGTGCCAGCCGTATCCGAAGGACGATCTGGACGCCTACGAGATCTCGACGCGGGTCAACAACCCTGGCAACGACGATCCTCAGGTCATCGAGCCACTGGACCACGAGCAATCGGGCCTAGGCGAGTTCAGTTCCTGATAGCTGACGGGGTCACCGTTACTGCATCGGTGACGCCGCCGCTGAATCGACGAGCGAGTACTCTCGGTCTCGACTCGTCCCTTCCGCCTCGAGGAGGTTGTACTGCTCCATCTTCGAGAGGTACGTGCGGATAGTCCGCTTCGTCCGCGGATCATCGACGTCCTCGGAATAGCGCTCGTGAATCTCGCTCGGCCCGACCGGGCCGTGCTCGCGAACGACGTCGTAGACGACGCGCTGATGGGGGGTGAGTGAGTCGAGGCTCTTCTGCTTGATCTGGGCCCGAGCATCCTCGGCGGCGTCCAGGAGGATGTCGTCGGTGATGCGTTCGTGGTTCTCGCGATCTGCCTTGCCGGCGGCCGTTCGGAGGATGCCGATTGCGAGGCGGGCGTCGCCGGCGGCCGCGTCGGCGATCCGATAGAGCTGGTCGTCGGTGATGACGTCCTCGTCGAGGCCCCACTTCGCCCGCGCACTCAGAATGTCGTACAGCTGCTCGTCGTGGTACTTGTCCATCCGGACGTGTTCGCTGGAGCGCAGGCGGCTCACGAGGCGGTCGTCGACGCGACTGAACAGCTCCTCTTCCTTGTTCGCGATGCAGATGATCGCGAACTGCGGGAGGCTGTGGAGGTCGTAGATGACGCTGGGGTCTTCGAGTTGGTCGACCTCGTCGAGGATGACGACGGTTCGCGGGCCGTCATGCTGCTGGAGGCGATCGACGAGTTCGTCGTGGGGAGTCGACTGCCGGTGGATGTCGATGGTCGCGCCGAGGTCGTCGAGAATCTGGTATAGGGTCCGGAATCTGGTGTAGTTGCGCCAGCAGTTGACGTAGGTCGTCTCGACGTCGAGGACCTCTTCACGGAGCCGTTCCGTGACGAACTTCGAGATGCAGGTCTTGCCGGCGCCGCTGGGTCCGGTGACGATTGCTGTATCGGCGGGTTCACCGTTCGTGATGGGCTCAAGGACGCTGGAGAGGTGGTTGACTTCGGCGTCGCGATGCTCAACTTCTCGAGGGACGAACCCCGCCCGGAGTACGCGAGCATCGCGGATCATTTGAGTCTGATAGACAGATTTTCGGTCAGGTCATAAAAGCCTGACCGGGTTGTTTCCGGAAAGGTCTACATTACTTCTGCTTGATTGCTGTTTTTATAGCTTCTAAGAGTGCCTGAGCTTAACTAATAGGTCTCTCAATAGGGATGTTCTCGGAAAGAGGCATTCCTAGATGATCAGCATTCACGACTTGTCTACTTTACGAGTTTTGAGGTCCCTCGATAATCTCTGATCCGAACGTACTACCGCAGAAATATGGGTCCATTCTGGTGGTCTCGTTTTGTTTTTTATGCGCCTGATTGGGTGAGGCGCAAGTTACCTCAGGCAAACGATGAAAAATCCAATATCAGTACCCGACTCTGTATCGGATCTCAAACTAACCCGAGAGAGAAGCCGAAACGAGATCAACGATTTCCTCGAGTCGGATATGGTAGACCACAAATTGGGTGGTATTCCTGGATGGAAAGCTGCTTTCGGAGCTCGTTATAAGTCTAATCTAATTGCAGTCTGTGTTCTCGGCCGTCCAGTGGCTCGAATGGTTGACGAAGATAAAGAAATCTCAATTACACGGTACGGATCGCGACCTGAAAGACCATCAAACACGGGTTCTTGGCTCATCGCACGCGCGCGAAAGTGGGCGTTCTTAGAGGGATATCAACGGATTTCTGCTCACGCTGGAGTAGCAGGTAACAAGGGAACAATTTATTCAGCGGCAGGATTCAAACTGGTTCGGGAAGAGAAAGCTCAAGGAGATGGCTGGGAGTCGCGCGAAGGGCGTTCCTCCGTCGATGATTTTGTTCGTCGCAAGTGGATTTATCAATTGCGTGATTGAATTGTGCTATAATCCGATTTGATTTGTATGCGGTAGATGAGGTATAAGACGACCTAATTCGCACTTTACTACTTAGTTTGGTTCTGGTTCTTCACCCGTGATGGTTTGTCCGTCTATACACCGGTGAAGGTACGAACATTGGCTACATTTCTGGACTGCTGGATTGGTCTTGTAGGATTCGATGTCCCCCATACTCGTCCAGAAGGCCCTATCATTCGTAATCCGGTCTCGGATCTGTCTCATGTCTTCCGTGGTCGGCACCATTCGGTCGAACTCCCCACTTCCAGTATGGGCTAATTGGACCCGAATCCGACTGATTTCGGGTTCATACGCTTCGTGAGCATAAAGCGCATATGCTTGCATCTGTATTGTCGGGTTACTAAACCGGTCATATGCACCTGTCTTCCAGTCAGTAACGACAAAGTCTCCCTCTGGGTTTCGCGTACAGAGATCTGGTTGGACGGTGACGGGTTCTTCGGAGACTTCGAACGTTTGGCGCGTTTCGTGGGCGATATACTGGTGGTCCTCAAGGTGGGGCCAAATCACCCGGAAGAACTGCCTGATGTGATTACGGGCTGTACGAACTAATGACCGCGTGAAGGAATCGCTATCGAAGGATTCCCCATCCGTATCGTCAATCCGATCAGCAATCGTCTCAGTATTCGCTTCGACATACCTCTCAAGTTCGTCTTTCGCATATTCAGTTGCAGTCTGAAGATGGATGTTCTCACCCCGAGCCCATCGTGCAACCTGCCCCGCGAGAGATTCGTGTACGATAGTTCCTAGATAGGCTCCTGGCGACGGTGTATACTCACTATAGTCTTCGGTAGACGCGGTCTGTTGGTATCGATAAAAGAACTGCCGGGGGCACTCTTCGAACAGCTGTGCTGCCGACGCCGACCAGTTTACGTGTGCAAACTGTTCTGACCCATCCATTCCGCTATTGGAGTTGATCGACGATTGAGTGAGCCACCTCTGGCAACCGTTGGGACAACTCGTAGTCTGAGTAGTCCTCGTCGTACGTCGCCGATGTCGGGGCACGTGAACGCCGCAGACTCGAACGAATACCAAATGTCATCGTCGTCCCGTCAATCTCGATTTCCCATTTATCGTCGTCAATCGCCCTGAGTGCAACATCTTCTTCCTTCAACTCCAAGGCACGTTCGAGCTGCTTTATCAGGCTCTGTGTCTTATCAGGACGAAGCGTTGGTGGAGTCCCCGTCTGTGCGTAATCGAGCAAGGCCAGGCCTTCGTGGCGATTCAACGAGTCGTGGAGATGGCGGTTCTGATACCGGCGCAGACAGTTGTGACACGCCGTATCGCATGAGCAACTCTCGAGGATTGAACGGGCTTCTGCACACACGGCGTCGAATTCCTCCCAGACGCGCGATGAGAAGCCAGCACCGCCAGCGGTTGTGTCGAAGAGGAAGACCTCGATAACGCCCCGTGCGTCGATGTCGGCGTGCTCTGCCGAACGAGTACGGAATCCACCTTCGAGTTCGTCATCTTCGATACCTAGCGCACGAGATGCACCCATGACTAATGCTTCGGCTAACGACTGTCCTGGTGTCTCGAACCATGCTTCGGATGGAACAAACTCCATCTCATCACCTAACGGGATTTGGAGGACGGTCAAATCACTGGGGAAGCGGTGGCTGAAACTCGTCGTGACTGTTGAGCCGGTACACTGATCATCCCAGTCATATTCCCCAACAAATCGGAGATCCTTGGGGTATGGACGGGCGTGTGGGTTCGAGAGCGGACCTTCGCGGCTAACGGCCCCACAATCGGTGCAGACCTCGAATCCATCCTCATCAGCCCCAAAGTTAGCGACAAGAAGCTGTTCGTCATTCATCTTCCCCACTATCGAATGGCCAATGGATTTCTCCTCTGCCATCTCGCTAGCGTTCTCACTCTCGTGAGAAGTCGACGTCAGCGGGTATTTAGGCTGTGTCGCGTAGGCGCGGTTCTCGTTGTAGTCGGATCCTTTCTCAGCTGCACCTGTCTCATCGACTTTCGGTGCAAATGCCTCCGGGGTGTACATTTGAAGGGAACTGACGGTCGCTCCCTCACAGACTGGACATTCCATATCTCTGGCTGCCAGACTCTCATTATGCTCGTCAAAGACCGTCTTACAGACGTCACACCAGTTCAACCAATCGAGGTCTCCCCAGTCTTCGCCAGTTACTCGGTTCTTCGGGTTGTCTGGGAATTTGACATAGACACCGTAGGACTCGTAGGTCTTCTTGTCAACGACGATCTCTCGGCCTGGAACGTACGTTGAGAGAGCCTGTTTCAGATCCCGAGACATCTGGTACTTGTTCTTCGGCTGTGACGATCCGGGCTCATTTTCGCGCACGACGAAGTCGGCCACATCAGTCGGGAACGAGAACGTCGGAAGGAGGGCTGCATCGAGAAGGACGGAAAGTAAATCGTCTTCTTCCGTGGATTGCTCTTCCCATTCTGTCTTGGCTTGTAGCTCCTGGAGTTCGCTTAGGAACTCTGTAGCGGCGTCGCGGACTAATGCGACCTCCCAGTCGGATGAACGTCCCTCTCCTAGTGCATCCGGAAGGAGGGCCCCCAATTGCTCGAGCGTCGACGATGAATCGGCGAAGATCTCTTCGTCCAGCCAGTCTTCGAACGCGGCGAGGGTTTGGTCCCCTTCTCCTTCAAAGAACTCGGCTGTACCTTTGAGCGAGCGGAATACGGCAGCTTCCGTCTCGACGGCCGATGGATCGAAGAACCGAGCAAGCAGCGAGGCGTTGATGTGCCGCCGGGCGATCTTTTCGTTGCCGGCGTAGATGACCGGTGCGTTCCCCTCGCTCGTTATCATATCCTCAGGATTCTCGAAGTAGTGTGACTCGTGAGGGGAGTTGTCCGCGAAGGTGACGATCGTCGAGAGCCCGGCTCCGCGACGTCCTGCCCGACCAGCACGTTGCTCATAATTCTCTGGTCCTGGCGGGACTGTCCGCATGGCCACGCCAGTGAGGCTCCCGATGTCTATCCCGACTTCCATAGTAGTCGTACAGCTTAACACGTCGATCGGCTGATCGGCCTCGGAGTCCCCGACGAGGATGTCTTGGAAGAGGAGTTCATACTCTTCGGAGCGTGCGAATGCCTCGGAGTTGTCCTTTGCACTTAGTTGTGCGGAGTGCTCTTCTGAACGCAGCGTGAGCGGGTCCCGTTCGGCATGGAGCACTTCGCGTGGCGGGTTTCGAAGGAAGTTCTTCCGTGCCTGGAGATGGATGTCATCGTCACTAACCGGACTCAGAGTTCCGCGACACCCATCGTAGGGACACGAATCATTGAGAGACACTACCGAGAACCGGCGACATCCTTCACACCGGTACCAATCGTCGTCGAGTCGGAGATCGATTGTCGTTGCTTTTGGATTGACGAAGTAATTTCCGTGGGAGGCCCCAAACAACACAGGCTCTGTCGTCATCAACGCCCGTCTCAGACTATTCCACGCCTCTTCCGGCACTTCGTCGTCGAGTGATTCTACAACATATTCAGGGATTATTTCGCTGTGGGGGAGCCCCGTATCGTCCGGGTCAATCCAATTTTGGTAGGGATAGGAGTTCGAACGTCGTCTGGCTTCAATGCTTGAATCAAATGCCCGTTCCTCGCAGGCATGACGAAGCGCCTCGATGAGGATGCTCTTGAGTTGGTCTGTCTCAATTTCAGGGACAGCTTCATCGATTTTCTCAAACACTTCCTCGGACGGCGCAATGTACCCGACGAGAGCGCCGGTGATGGAGTACTGTTCATCGCCCAACGATCGGAGGAGAAGTTCCTCATACTGGCGGGGACGCTCCGACAACGCATTGCGTGCGGCTGGCACCTCCGGAATATCGTCGATGGACTCAAGGTAGTACTCATCGACAATATCGGACAGGTTCTCACGAATATCCTCGAAGTGGGAGCGTGAACCCTTATACACGACACCCGACTGATTCGTGTATTGGTCGCTGTCGTCGAAGAATACGATGTTGTTTTTCGCACAGTAGACTGCGAACTCGGCGAACAACCGATCCATCGTGATCTCACCATCTGCGGATCCAATAATGTCGGTTAGGACCTCGCGGAACGAGTCGGATTCAACGTTCGATTGGAGATCGCGAGCTAAGCGGGCCGCCTTCTGTCGACCGTCAGAGAAGCACAATACCTTGCGCCCCTCGTTGGGGAACTCCTCTTTGAGTGGGTCGGTCGGCTGGATACCGAACATCGAGCGGACGCTGTGCGCGAATGGTTCCTCACCTTTGGTGACCAGATCTTCGACCTTCGTGTCGCCATTGGGACGGCGTCGCTCTTTGATCCCGCACGCCGGACATTGAGTCCAGCTCCATGCACCGTCCTCGTCCGGCGGCTCTTCAGTCGGGACCTGAACCTCGATATGAGTGGTCGGCCCTTCGTCGCCCACGTGCCGATCATCAACAAGATGGCCGGAGGCAATCGAGAGGTTTCGTGAGGTCGTCGTCTCGGCGAGCGAGCGTCCGTGTTCGTGGTCTGGATTCGGGTCATCCCGAGGTTCCTCAACTAAGAGATGGAGCTCGTCCAAGTCCTCGCTGCTCTCAGGATCTGACCACAGGAACGTCGGCCCGCGGTTGTCGTCAGAGCGTCGATAGGCACGCAGATATGCTGCTCCACAGGTGCGGTGGCTAATCAGTTCGAAGACGCGACTGCCACAGGACTCACAGGTCGTGTGCGGATTACTGTAGATGCGCCCAAGGAGGTTCTCCCCCTCCGTAACTCGGCGGCCGCTACATTCAGGATTGACACACGCATACTGGGCGGGGAGCCCTTTGAGGAACATATGCAGGCGTGTCGGAAGCAACGCCTGGTCCTCTCCCTGGCGGGCCTCGGTACAAAGGTACAGAAGATTGCCCGTCGCCTCACGAGCCAGCTCCTGATCGATGTCCTCGAACAACTCTTCGGCAAGCACCGATAGGCGCAGTGGCTCTTCACGAAGGTATTCGTGCGCTAACCTGAAGAGTGGGTCATCGACTAACTGGTCAGCGAGGTACGAACGGACCGATTCTACGTCATTACTTTCAAGAGGATCCCAGCCTCGTTCGCTCGCAACGTTACGAATCTTCGACGGATCATCGAGTTGGTAACCAACCCGCTCTAGGAGTTGCGCCGTGCGTTTCTCGCTCGGTTCTCCACCTTCGTACTCCACCTGTTCACCGGTGATTACTGAGAAATCGTCCGGATCTCCGGTTGTGAGCTGGGCCGCAAAGTCTGGGGCCGCTTCCTCTACGTTTTCGCCCATCGTCGCACTCGTGAGGATGAAGCGCACACGTTCGCGAGATATCCCGAGTTTCTGGAGCAAGCGGCTCAACAGGAGTGCCACCTCTGCTCCTTGGGCGCCTCGGTAGAGGTGAGCTTCGTCGAGGACGATATTCAACTCGTTCTCTTCGTCCTCGGCCAGCCATTCACGGGTATCCTCAAAGAGGGGTTGTTCGATCGGCCGGAGTAGCATGTACTCCAGCATCGAGTAATTCGTAATCAGGAGATCAGGCGTCCCGCCATGGGGGTTGCTTCCATCGCGGGTGTGCATTTCCTGACGCGTGAATAGTTCAGTATCGCCGGGTTGGGTACGGAAATGTGTCTCCTTTTTCTTGCCCTTATTCCGGAACCCTTCGAGGTCCTTGGCTGGAATGCGGCCTTTCTCTGCGAGTTGTTCATAGAGATTGGGCTGTTCTTCCTCCAAGTCGAGATACCGGTCGATAATCGGTTTGACTAGATTATCGTTCTTGCTGGTGTCATACTCCCCGTGATAGGGTGTACGGCTCGTGTACATCCCGAATTGTACCCGCCGACCCATGTAGTCCTCAAGTGTATCTGCCCCGTCCTTATCACCGAAGAGTAGGCGCATCCGCGAGAGTTGATCCGCGACGAGGGCGTTCATGGGATAGAGAACTAATGTCCGTATCCCCCGTTGGTCAGCTGTCTCTCCTCGTGCTGCCTCTTGGGCGAGCTGACCCAGAATTGAGTAAAGAAAAATCTCTGTTTTCCCGGATCCCGTCCCGGTGGATACGATGAGGTCGTCCTCGTCGTTGAAGAACGATTGAAGAGCGTCGGCCTGGTGATTGTACGGCGGATCGAAGATGTCGAGTTCGTCGTTTTCGAGATCTTTCAGCAAATCGACGACTTCGCTCGGCAAGCCCAGTTCTCTGAGGGAATCCCCCGAAACATAGGTCGGTGTAGCCTCGACCCACGGTTCGGTGGCCGTCTCTCCCTCGTCCATCAGGGCACGACGTTCCTTGAGAAGCCGCGGGTGATGGAGGTGGTAACGTGATTCGATGTACTGTTGAAGGTCATTCTCGAGCTCTTCCGAGACTTCTTTGATTGATTTCATGTTATGTGTTGTCGATGATGGTCACGGGCAGTTCGTCGAAGACCTCTCGCACTGAATCAGCATCAGTGTCCGAAATTCGCCATTGAAGCTGATACGACGATGTTTCAAGCCACTCTGCTCCGACTGCGTACAGCCAACGCATCTGTGCCCGCGGCGGTACAAAGTCACAGCTCAATAAGACCTCCTCGTCATATGCGGTGAGTTCAACTGTCTGTGGGTCTTCAGCCATTGAGTCAAGGATTAGGCACGCATGCTTGCGGTATTTCGGCGAAATAGTGACAGCCCTTGTTTTGCCGTCGCCCGATTGTACCTTTAACTGGTAGGTATCGGCGCCGTATTCGACTGGAACTCGCCACAAGCTGATTGCAGTTCCGTCTGCCTCTTCAATGACGAGCGGCTCACCGTCTACGGTAAATCCATAGTACTGTCCAGTGTATGGTGCCCAATCTTCCTCCGGTTCCCACGACTCCTGCGGTCGCTGTTCGATATACTCACGTAGTGTGGCTGGCGTCGTAATCGGCGCCTCGTCTAAACCGATGTATTCGTCTTTAGATTGAACGGGGATTTCTCTCGAACGCAATTCTGCTTCACTGGTGTCAGTAAGAATCCGCGTCAATCCCCGAAATTCGATATCAAGACCGGACTCTATGAATGGGCGACTTGGATCCCCTGAAACGAGCACGGCCTCAGATTCGGAGATCATTACAGCTCGCGTCGGTGCTGGAGCATAGTACCCTTGTGAGAGTTGTATCACATCACCGAGGAACGTTATTGTGGGGCCGGTACGCTCTGTTAATGCTGCCCGGAACCACCCGACATCATCGGATACTTCGTCGGCACCAGCGACTGGCTGTCCGAGAACAGCTGCCAGCTTATGGACAACCCAGTGGCGGATTGCGGTGATGTGTGCTTGTGGATACTGTTGGCCACCCGATTCAGCTTTCTCAGCAAGACCGAGTCGGATTGCCTCACCGACTATGGCGTCTCGGATGCCGATCTCGGTCGATGGTAGTTGGTCGCCACTTACGTCAGTAAACCGCGTAGCGAATGCACGAAACGGTTCTTGGCCGAATCCCACTTGCTGAAGTTGCTGCATCCGAGTATCGTGCCCGGGATCTTCGATATCACCAACCGAATCATAGACCTTTGTCACTTTGCCAACTCCGCGGTCTCGGTGAAATCTAATGAGTTCCCCTTCGATTTTTTGTCCGATACGGGCTTTGCCTCCAGAGAAATGGACAGGCAACCCGTCCACATACGCGATGAGATTACTGCCATCGGTGTCATCTATCGTTGCCGTGAATGACTCGCCCTTTTTGATAGGGAGTTTGTCCCAGCGCTCACGGAGAATATTGAAGCGAATCCTGTAGCGTTTCCCACGGGCTCTTGCGTTTAGGATCTCTGCATATCCCGGTTCGCGTCCGACAACGTGTACTAAGTCGCCCTCATCTGCTTGTACTGGTCCGAGTTCGACGAGTTCACCTCCGGCAACTGCGAGTCCGAGGCCGTACTCGTCGATCTTATCCACCTCTATGTAGGTTTGTTCTCCCTCTTGTGGAGGTTGATCAGGAAGAAGACCGCTTACATGGCGTCGAATGTGATCTTTATAATCGTCCGCGAGAACTTCATCGGTCAGACAAAGCGCGAAATGTATCGATGTTCCAGCGACTGAATCCGCCCCGAGATACCGCAATCGAACCGAACGACCTGGTTCGCACGTGACCGGGCCGATATTAATCCCTTCCCCATCGTATTTGACGGTGCAAGTTCTCCGTTTCGTAATTTTGTCTACTTCCGCTGTAAACTCGTCACCGGGTTCCAGATTCATTGTTCCCTCTGCGGAAAGCAGATCGATATAGTTCCAATTCCATTGAACCGGATCTCGAGTTCATTACAGCCGCTCTCTACCCAGTGGACGACCTCCGAGATAATGTCACCGATTGCTGTTACGTCTCGGCTGATTGTCGGACCGAGTGATGCGCCTTCAGCAAATGTAGCGATTACTTCCAGTTCGAGGTCTTCTGGCCCGACATATTCGAGGTTGGTATGTAATAAATGAGGATTGAAACCAATGGGCATACGCTTCGAAGACGGGCCTTCGATAGGTGAGAGAAAGTCACGATGCTCCTCATCTTGGATTTCAATACCAATTCGTCGTGATTCTGGCTCGCTAGCGTCTATGATCGTCGATTCTTCGGATGGGTGGAGGTGGATCAGACGATGCCGATCGGAGTTCCGCTGGTGGATACTCACACGCCGTGATCCATCAGAGGGTACCTCAGTTGTGTAGTAACGAGGATTTCCCGCTCCAGTCCGGTCGATTTCGACTGTCTCGTTTGCATCTTTGGGGATGGAAACGACCTCGAATATTGGGTCGACTTCTTCGGAAGGAGTAACTCCGACGAGAACTGATTCCTCTGGTGGTGCGTATAGGGGTGCCTCAACGGTTGGGTTTGTGTGTGCGGGTAATACAACGTCAGCATCGAAGCCGTAGTTTTCTGCACTAAGACCTCCCCCATAGCGATCGAGAAATGGTTCCGTCTTTTCGGACGCCCGGAACCCGACTAAGGATACATCTGCGAAGTCGTAAATGTCAACGAACGATACTTCGGATTTTGGGGGATTCTTTGAGACCAGATATACCCACGTATCCTTGCGCACTTGGTGATCCGAGTTATATCGCTTCGCCCGAGTTTCGTCACCAACAAAGAGATCACCGTGTTGGAGCCCTGAAGTAGTCCAAGTGCCGGTAATACTTCCGAGGGCATCTGGACCTGAGATTTGAAGTTCGAAACTATCCGCTGTTGGGTCAAGCTCAAGCGTGACCTCTGCCTCTGATGGGTGGAAGTTACTCGGTACAGGGGGATGTGTGATTCCTGTTGCCTCGATTTCGACGTTTTCTAAGAGTGTGTCCACGTTCTCATCTTCTTGGATTTGATCCCAATCGAGTGATGGAACGATGCCAAATAATTCGATGCCCCCGTCATGGCGTTGCCCGAGATAGGTTCGAATCGACCGCTCACGTTCACCCTCTTCGATGTCTGAAGTACGGAGATCCTCGATCATCTTTTCAACACCCTCGTCGCTGGACAGAGAACAGGAAATGTCCTCCAGAACGCCTTGCTTATGAGCGAAGTACTGACGCTGAGTCCCAATACGAGGGGTTAGGAATTCGCCACATTCTGGGCATCGGTAGTAGTCTGACTTACGTTGGGCCTCTTCTATTGGAGTTTTCGTTCCCTCCGGGTCGAGTCCGAAGGGGATAGAAAGTTTACTCACGACTGGATCGGAGCCCTCCAGTGCACGTCCTGATAGTCCCCTTACGCATGTGTTATCAAACCTGAGGGACAGATAGAATAAATCTATTGAAGAAACACGAACATATAATTTCCCAAATAATAGTGGCAGACCCCTTAGATCGTTTAGGGGTGTGGACTGATCTGAGTCGATACTCTTTTGGATTTCAGCAGAGAACGATTTGCCACATCAACCAGATTACTATGGGTGCGAATTCTGAACGAGAAGTAGATTTTTCGCCTAATCTCCCAGACCAGTACCAACGCCGATTTGAGGCTCTGACCGATGAACTGATCGAATTTCAGGAGGATCTCGACAGGGAAGTTGCCATCAAGGACGAGATCCGCTATGTCGAGAACGAAATTGAGGATGAAGTAACTGAAGGCCAGATTCGATATCTCGCAGCGTTAGAGGTTCTCCTGGATCTCATTGAGATCAACTATGACATTCGCAAAAACTCTGAACTACACGTAGTTCGGCCGGATCCTGATCGCTACAAAGATGACCCAGAGGAATTCAAGAAACAGGAACGCGCCATCCTCCAGAAAGAACGACGGGCGCAGTTCCAAGAGGAAAGCGTCCGTGAGTTCGTCCGGAAAATGGAGCGGGACACCCGCCGAAACACCAACGGCGGGCGAAGCGTCCTCGAACTGATCACTGGGGGAGAACAACTCTACCAGGACTTAGCGCCGTTCCAAGATCAGAGCCAAGAGGAAATAGCGGAAGATCTGGAAGACGTTGTCCAACCCTATATACAGAAAGTAGAGAAAGGGAAGAAGTGCGAACACACCGAGTTGGACCTAATGGATATCTGGCGATACTTCCGCTACACATGGCTAACACCATATAACACGGTCCCCGGAAGAAACATCAATTTTCTTATTAGAAATGCAGCGAAGCCAAAAGACCCAGTGATGGGGATTGCGACACTGGCAAGCCCCATGATGAACCTGTCAGTCAGGGATGACTACATCGGCTGGACGATCGACGCTGTCGAAGATAAACTACAGCGGAAGAAACGGGTCCACGAATACGAGGAACAACTGCCAGAGGAGAAGCGGACGTCGGACAAGAAAACCCGTACAGTCACCAACACAGAATGGCTGGAAACAGAGGAAGAATACGAAGAACGGATCAGCGAGTTCTGCACCGAAATACGAGAAGCTCTGGAGAACTCCATCAAGGACGCGATATCCAACATCCGGCACGACGACTTCGCAGAGGAACACCCAGAACTCTCCGAGGAAAGCTTCGTCAATCCGGACGAACGAGTTATCGAGATCCTCGAGGAGATAGAAGAGGAAGCTGAACAGAGAATCGAAGAAGGAGCAGACGAGAATCCAGAGAAGATAGAGGACTGGGAAAAAAGAAGCGAAACAGCCCTATTCCGGAAAAAACGGGCACGGGCGCTTCAAAAGCTTCTCCGCGACCGGAAATACTTCCAAGAACACAGCGACCAAGACGACGTCGAGTTCATCAGAACTGGTTTGAACAACGACTCTGGGCGACGAGCCATCAAAACCGCCCTGAAGGAGATCAAAAAGGAGCGGGTCGGTGCCGGGATGATGAACATTATGGTCTGCGGTGCTATCCCCCCCTACAACCGTATCCTCGGCGGGAAGCTCGTGGCGATGGCCCTGACTGGTCCCAAGGTCATCAACATGTACCAGGACAAGTACGGCGACTACCAGAGCGAAATCGCCAGCTCGATGAAAGGCGAAGCAGTGAGCAAGCCGAACGAACTGGTTTTCCTTGACACCACCGGCCTGTTTGAGATCGGAAGCGCTCAGTACGACCGTATCCGGGTTCCAACCGACAACGGACAGATCGAATACGACCAGATCGGCTACACAGAAGGCTACGGTTCAATCCAGTTCGGCCCAGAGACACGGAAACGGCTTAGCCAGGTCACACAGTTAGAGGAAGGACGCAAGGTCGTCCGAGGCCGGTTCGGAGAAGGTGTCTCTCCCCGCATCCGGAAGATCCGCCGCGGCCTGAAGAACTGCGGTTTAGAAACGGACCTATTGAAACACGAATCCAGGCGGATCGTATACGGAATCGACCTCGCAGAGAACTCACAGAACTACCTCCTCGGAATCGACGACGACCCAGAATACTACTGGGAGTTCGACGACCCGAAGAAAGAACAGGAGTCAATCTACCAGCACTGGATCGACCGCTGGGCAAGCATGAGAGCTCAAAAACAAGAAGTCCTGGAAAACATCAGGAAATTCGACAAGCAAGAGTTCAAACTAAGCAGCGAGATCGATTTCGACAAACGACAAGCCAGCCTCAGCGAGTTCATTATAAGCAACAGTTAACATGGCGGGAATATTCGGTCACCAACATCAAAGGTAAAATATGGGAATTGAAGCATCGACACTGAATCTACGATTCCTTTCGCAGTTGGCACAGGGAGGCTTCGCTGAACAACTCACCGACGAGCAACGCAGAGAGATACACATAACAACCCGCCTGGACGGTGAAGAATACCTGCAGGACGCGCTGGAAAACGGGAAACAGATCGTTCTCACCGGGAACCCTGGGGACGGGAAAACCCAGTACATCCTGCAGATGAAGCCCGAGTACCCTGAGCCCGACTATTTCTATCTCTCCGACGCCTCCGAATACGACGACTACACCGTCCTACTCGACAAATGGAAGGACGCCCTCGGCGACGGCCGGCCCGGTATCCTAGCTATCAACGATGGCCCTCTTTACGAGATGACAACCCAGCACGCCGACGAATATCCCTTCCTGGAGAAAGTTCGAAGCCAGTTCCAGAATCAGATCATCTACGACGAAGACCAAGCCGACAACGCTGACTTCGACTCTATCGTCGTCATCGACCTCAACAACAGGAACATCCTCACACGCAAGGTCATCGGCCAGGCCATCGAGAACCTGACCTCGAACAAGTTCCTGAAAGAGAACAACGGCGACGACATCGACGGCCATATCGCCTACAACATGGACAAGATGCGGAACGACCGGGTCAGAGAAAACATCATCCGCCTCCTACAGTCGGTCGGCCAACTGGACGCCCACGTCACCGTCCGTGACCTACTGAACTTTCTCGCCTACTGTATCACCGGAGCCAAAGAAGAGAGCGTCACCGACTTCGACGAAGACCTGAAATACTACAACCTCGCTTTCAACGGCAGCGGGAAGATCTTCACCCTCCTGAATGAATACTTCCATCCCCGCGATCTCACCCATCCATTCATCGACAGCAAGCTCTGGGCAGACGCCGAAGAAGAGGTCTCACGGAGGGACGAAGAAGACTCAGAGGAAGAAGTCGACCAACGCTTCATCGAAAAGAAACGCCAGTTCTACTTCGAGGACGTAGCCATCAAAGACTACGACGCCCGCGACCTCTACCACGAGACCAACTACTCCTTCCACAACCAGCGGAACAGAGAACGTCCGGACGAAAGCGTGAAAGAGGACGTCATAGAGATGATTAACAGCTACTTCATGCCGGACTCCTCCAAAGGATCCGACCTCCGAGTCTGGCTCTCCCATAACTACCGGTCCAAAAGCTCCCTGTCCCTGATCTCCCGGACAGAAATTCCGAAACGCGAGCTAAACCGCCGGGTCCCGCAGCTCCACCCAGAGATCAGCGATGCTATGGACTACAACCACGACCACCACGTCCTCGAATACGAAGGCCGGGACTCGACAGTTAGACTCCGAATCGACCCGGATCTATCAGAGACACTCGGTACTCTGGAAGGGAACATCCCCTACATCCTACGCGGCAGAGAGGAAGAGCAGCAGTTGCTAGAGTTTATGGAGGAAATCGAGTACAGGGAAAGCCACGATGAGGACTACGGCACTGTCCACATCATGGACACGGAAACCGGGGAACTCGAGATCCTGACAGTCAACGATGACCGGTACCAGATGGAGCGGAGGTGAACACCGATGCCAATGAGACTCAACGACATCAACTCTGACGCATCCGAAGCCGCATTCGGATTCAAAGCAACCTCTGCCTCTCTGAAACCAGTTCATCTCTCCCAGGTCGTCTTTAGCAACGTCCTCGGCTCCACACACCAGTCGGAGGACCTATTCAAGTTCGTCGAGAAACCAGGGAAAACCCCTTCCAGCGACTTGGACGAAAAATACCACGACCTGTTCGAGTCCTCTCGTGATCTCAGCGACGAACAGATGGACAACCTCCGGTACAGGATGCGGAAGGTCCTAGACAACGACAACGCCCTGTACGCAAGTAGTCCACGGCACTCCGCGATGACCTCTATGAGCGACTGGTTCGTCGCCTACCGTCGAATAGGTGTAACACCTTCACAGTTCATCTACACCGTACTGGCCGAATCAGACAACGACATCAACCAGAAGCTAACCGACCAGCTTCAGGACCACCACGACGCCATCTCCCTCCTATTCCGGCCACTCGCCAAAGGTGGAGAGAAAGGCAACGTCACGGTATCACCTTGGGAAGAGCCGGTTCTCGGAGACGCATTCGGTGACGGAAAGATCACGGACGAGTTCGTCGTAGGCTTCGAAACTCTGTCGAAGCACCTGAAAGACTCCAACGGCGACTACGATCTGAATTACGCCCGTGACCTTCGCCGCACTATCAAATTCGGCGGATTCCTACTCTATGTCTACATGGCCAACCGGCACAACGAGATACGGGAAGACGGAGGCAAAGACGAACCCGTCCCACTCGTCCTGAACTACACCGGGAACAGGAACAACCCGGTAGCCGACGCCAGCCTCGAATCCTTCCGCGTCGTCGGATCAGAGATCCAGTTAGCCACCCGGCTCGGCGTCGAACACGTCCTCGACCTACAGGGCTACAAAGACTACAGCGAGGACGATGTCCTCCGAGAGATCGAGAACCACAATTTCCTGGAGTTGAACCGGAAGAAGGAGGACAAGATCGCACAGGACTACGAGAAGTTCGAACAGGTGTTCCGTGCCTCTCGGGATCCGGAAAAAGATACCACCTTCCACAGGCTGGTGGACGCTGTCAGCAACGTTATCCATGACTTTTCGAACCGGTTCGACACGTACACACCGCAGTCCACGGCCCAGACATTCGCCTGGCGTGCCGGGATACTCAAACCACGAGGAAACCGGGCGAACAAGCGCAGGTACCGACCTGACCCTGAGATGCTGGAACCCATCCTTATCTCCGTAATCGAACCCGGTGCGAGCATGTCCCTCCAAGACCTCTCAGAAGAACTCCGAGAGCGGTACGGAATCATCGTAGGCGGAACTGAACAGGACCGCAGCCACCTGGCCGAGTGGGACATCCGCCTCGGTGCCAGCGCATCAGAAAGTGACCCGCTGAACAACCAGAACTACGAGGGCTTCAAAGAAGCCGTATCCAGCCTTGGATACGCCGAGGAATACGCGGACGGCGTCACCATCGTCTCTGTTCCGGAGGAGAAAATATGAGCGAAAGTCCACAGACACAAGCCAACTCATACAAGAGCAACGAGGATCTGATTGGCAAAGCAATCGCGAACGAGACAGTCGAACAACTGACTGAGGAAAACATCGGGGTCATCATCGAATCTCCGCCTCGGTTCGACGCCGAGGAGTTCGTCGACATCCTCTGCAGTAACGCACGATACGATGTCGGCCTGGGTCTGGTTAGCATCGACGAAGCAGACATCGACGATCTCCAGTCACGGACTGAGGACTCCTCCGTCAGACTCACAGACAAAGTCAGTGTCGCAGTCAACTGGCGAAACGGCACCGACACCGGATTCGAATGGGAGGGACGTATCGAGCCAGAGAAACTGGTAATCCTGGTCCGGGGAGACCACGCCCGCCTGAACTCGATGAAAGACTTTGAGGGCATGGTCGACCTGCCTCTGGCAGAAATTACTCGAGAAATCACGGACCAGATGCAGGCCCAGGAACAGTTCGCCGACAGTCCCCCAGCAAAAGCCATCTGGGAAACCCTTGGATCCGACCTCTACGATAGATTCGAAATCCCTGCAGTAGCAGACTACGCAACCTCGACGCTCAAGGAATCAGAACAAGCCTCACTTGATGCTCTCGGAACTGAACTCTACAGACTGCGGCTGTTCAACGACCCAGGGCTCAACAACCCAGCCGAAATCCCGGACAGGCTTTCCGACAACCTGGACCTCGTTCTGCGAGTCTCTCACATGTCTAACAGGGATCGACGACGCCTCACTAATAGCGTCACCAAAGTCGACGACAGCGAAAGGGAAGAACGGGAAAAATTCGTAGCCAAGCTTCGACGGTTCGAACGAACAGGTGACTCGGAGATTCTCGCCGACCTGACGTACAACGAGGTTAAGGAGATCTTCTTCACCTCCGGCCAGTCCAGTCGGCGACGTTCAACCACCAGCACCCGTAGAGATGTCGAATCCGCCAGTGTGGAAGCAGTCTTCGACGACAACGACGAAGAACTGGAACGGCTTTCAGAAGAGTTCGACGACCAGTACCGAGAAGCCGTAGAGGAAGAAGAAAGCCGGGTCGATATGGAGTTCACCGGGGACGAACAGCTGGCCTTCGACGTCAACGACGACCTCTATTACTTCGTCGAACATTTCGTCACCGAGGACTTCTTCGGCGGCATCATACACAATCCAGAGGACAGACAGAGCGCGATCAAGAACTTCCAAGCCCTGAGAAGCGAGAATTTTCAGCCGCGAGGCGACGACAGCAGCTTCGAAAAACTCCGTAGAGTAGCCGAGAACAGCGGCAAGTTCGAGGACCTGGTTGAATCCATCGACCGATACGTAACAGCCCGCGGCGAACTTGTCGACGCCCTCCCCGGACTACTCTCCGCACCGCTCATCCGGCTTCTTGGGGACGAAGATCTGTTGGAATCGGCAGAAGAGTACATCGAGGCATACCGCGAAGTCCAGGACAAACTGGACAAGAAGTACCGAGAGATTCAGAACGTCAGCTCCGAAGGATCCTCCAAACTCCTCTCCGACTTCCTCCTATTTGATACCATCATCCTCGAATACGAAGACGACAGAGAACTCATCCTCTCCCCGCTGCACCCGCTCCACCTCTGGAAATACTCCGAACTGGCGCGGGAAATGAAGGACGAGAAGGAATCGCTGACCGAGGAGGAACGCAACTTCCTAATCAACAGCGTCGAAGAACAGCCGCACGTCCTCCGCAGTATCCATGTCGGCGGGAACTACAGACTGGCGGATGAGACCTACCTTGTACAGTCAGCTGAAATCGACAGGCTGCCAGTCTACACCCGGATTGAGAACGCAGCGGAAGGCACGAACTCCAAGTTCTACGACTACGTCCTCGACAAATTCACGTCAGCATACCCACCGTCCCGACGTCACCTCAAGATCAGCGTCATCGATCCCTTGGATCCGGTAGACCTGCTCTCTGATATCGCTGACCTGGCGGAGAATGAGGAAATCCAAGGCGCAACAGTGGAGTTCGCCTTCATCGAGGACGAAGAGAAACCTGTCCTCAACGGTACTGCCTCATCCAGCGTCTCTGAGGACATCATCAACCTGTTCGGCCCTGACAACGACTCTGGCAAGTTCGAGATTGTTACAACCGAACACCCCAGTTACGACTCATACGCTGAGGATCTGAAGGGTGACCCACAGCACTTCATTCTGATCAACGACCAGAGCGACTTCAGCATCCAAACCTTCGAACGAGACGCCGAGACCACAATCCACCCACTGTACGTCCCGAAAGAGTTCGACTACGACCTGCTCGAGGACAAGATCAACATCTCGCCGTCGAAGGAGGGGGTCCTCTTCTCCGAGTATCAGGACTTGATCAACCAGCTGTATAACCAGCGGCAGGCTGTCCACAACGCCGAGGTCAACGAACTCAACGTCGAAAAGGAGACTATCGACGAGCTCCTCGACTCCGCGATTTGGGTCTCCATCTCCTCACCGCCGATGAACGGCAACCCGTTCTGGAAGGACAACCTGATCTCCAGGGAACGACGCGGCGAACGCGACTTCGCCACGTACTCGGAGGACATAGACTACTTCCGACGAGTCCTCCGCCGTATCATCAACGAATACCGCCTAGCTCCTGACGACACCGACCTGGAGGAGATCGCGGAGAGAATAGCCGACCTGCAGCAAAGCGGTCTTCTCCGCCTGATAACCCGGGAAACCCTCGGCAGCGGAAAATCCCGGAATACGAAAGGCCTGCTTGGCTCGATCATCGCAGTCCAGTGGCTTCAGCAGACACTGGCCGACCCCAAGCTGATCTTCTCTATCGACAACCCACGTACCCGGGAATGGCTGAACCTGGGAGACAGCGAGAGCCGGGCTGACATCCTCACCGTCCAGTTCGACGACGACGGCGGCCTCATCCTCGACATCATTGAAATCAAGACTCTGGAAGAAACCAGCAGCGCCTACACCGTCAAAGACGAAGGCGGTACCAAGGTCGTCGAAGGAAGTGCCGTCGACCAAGTCTTCGAGACGACAGACACGATCCGCGGCCTGTTCACCGGCGACAAAAACCTCACTACGTCGCCCCGGAAAGAGGCTCTCCGCGAACAACTGTACTACGAGCTGACCTCCGCAGAAGGCATGGAGGGCAAGCAGGAGTGGGCAGACAGGATTAACGACGTATTCAACGGGGATGCTCAAATCGAGATCAACCCGAGGATCGTCTCGGTGGAAGTCACCAGCGAAGCCACGTCGGACGAACGAATCGACGGCGTAACTCCGAACGCCCAGTCCATCAGGGTTGACAAGCTTCCTCGCCAGTCGATTAAGCGGCTGATCGTCAGTGGCATCGAGGACCGGGAAGACCAGGAGCCAGAACAGGATACCGAAAAAGAAGCTGTGGAAGCAGAGGAAACGGACGACTTCGACGAAGCTGAGACAGAAGATGACGAAGAGAAAGCCGGCGGAGAAGAGGAAGACACCGTCAGTGACGACGAGGAGACAGATGTCGACACGGAATCTGCTGACCGATTCGGTGACCCCGAAGAATACACCGACCTGGTAGAAACTCTGAAACGGGTTCTCAACGATTTCAAGATCAAGATCCGGAACATCGACCCCGACGATATCGAGGTCGGGCCAAACGTCGTTCGCTTCAAAATCCGGCTGGCACCAGGCGAGAAACAGAGCTCCTTGGAGCAACGGACACAGGATATAGCCCGGGAAATGGCGTTCGAGAAAGAACCGATCGTCCAGCGACTGCCTGGAACTGAATACATTGCCCTGGACGTTCCCCGGGAGAACAACGTCGTGGTCCCTCTACGCGACTACAGGGACCGGTACAAGCCGTCCGACGACATCGAGACGGCCTCACTACCCTTCTTGGCAGGAGTCACACCAGACGGCATTGTCCACCGCTCGGATCTCTCTGAAGCACCGCATATGCTGGTCGGTGGAGCAACAGGCAGCGGGAAAACTGTGTTCCTGTACTCCCTGATTTTGAACTTCATAGAGCAGAAAGGCGAGGACAACGTTGAGTTCGCCCTGGTCGACCCGAAGGAGACTGACTTCATCTTCTTCGATTCCCTGCCGAACCTTTCCAACGGCGAAGTGATTACCGACGCCGAAGACGCTGCCAATCTGTTTGAGTGGCTGGTCGAGGACGAAATCCCGCGTAGGAAACAACTGCTGCGGGAAAGCGTCTGCCGGGACATCGGAGAATACAACGAGCAGAATCCGGACGACCAGATGAAGCCTATCGTTGTCATCATCGACGAATACAGCGACCTTCTCCAGCAGCTCGGGGAGGACGCTGATGATACCGAGGACAACGTCCGGCGTATCGCCCAGATCGCACGGGCACAGGGCGTCCATCTCGTCATCTCCACCCAGCGACCTTCCCACGAGGCGATCGACACGGACCTCCGTGCCAACCTAGATACCCGAGTGGCTTTCCGACTCCCGAAACAATCCGATTCCCGGATCCTGATCGACGAAGGGGGAGCTGAAGAACTCGGAGGTGACGGCGACATGCTACTGAAAGAAGCAGACAGAACCACCCGTCTCCAAGGCCTCTACGTGGACTCCGATGACATCCGCGAACTCATCAACCAGTACCGGTAGTCCGAGGTATTTGCCTCCCAAAATGATTTCACCCGTCTAAACCACAATAAAGTCGAGAAACATGACTTCATCTACAGGCGGAACGGAATACATAGTAGACCAGTTAGCGGCGATTAGCGGTGTATTGAAAGACGATATCCACGTCAGCGATGACACCGTGACCACGTACGTCCCTACAAACCAACTAGAACAAGCTGAACAACTGGAGAATATCGAAGTAGATGTCCTTGAAGAGCACGAACATGAATACCTGATCTCTGCTAAAGCCAGTCAGTAATATACCGCAGATTACTTTTTCACGTCAAAGTCTGTCACAAGATCCGGCATTCTGTCTGTCCCACCTTGCGTATCGAATTGGCCTGCTGTCAAATCGGGGAGGACGAAGATCCGGATTTGCCCGTCGCCGCCAATAATTCGTGAGTCGTCTATTTCGTAGACTCGGACGTCGTTAGTGTAGGTCTCACCGGTATAAGGATCGTACGTAGTGACGATGAGCCTGCCGCCAGATACGTCTGCCACTTCTTCCGCAGCAGATGAGATTTCTTCGAAGGTCGGGCGGTCTCCGGATTCAGCCAGTCGTTCTATCCAGTCAGTTTCGTTGTCTTTTGCCCGTTCAAACCAACTCCGGGCCATACCTGAGTAATCACGCCTATTAATAAATAGGTCTTCGCTCTCGCATCCAACTGCTTGGTAAGAGTGCCAATGAAGAGCCGGTCAGCGTCGCATATCGGGAGATCCACCTCAAACGACAGCCAGCGTTTTTGTGTTCAAATTCTTGACGCGTTCTATAAGGAATCCGCCAGTAATTCAGATATCGAACTTCCGAATGACCCGCTCTGTTGGACGACCGTCACTCACCCGCCAGAGTCCCTGTGGCCAGAACGACTCTTCGTAGCCGAGTAACCGATTGACCGTTTCGGGTTCCACATCAATAGAGTCGTCGTACCCCTCTACGACATAGATGTCAAGGGCCGGGCCACCGTCCCAATACTCGTCACGGACGTGTTCCGTGTGGGCCATCGACCCGACACGCCCAGTCGCAGTGTACTGACTCATCACGTTGCGGTAGATCAGGAGCGGGTCACCACGCTCCATACATTTGAGATCCCGTCGGTTGCGCTCCCAAGACCCCTGTTCCTGATCCGTCCGAATTCCCCATACGCGGGCACGTTCCGGGAATGAATCGGGACGGTTGTCCCAATCCGACAGGTCGATTGGTTCAGCGAGTGTCCGCTGAAAGGACGGTTCGTCAACAGGCACGAGCCACAAGGTCATGCGCCACTCATGACACCGCAGTAACTAAGTCGGTAGGGAGAAGCGTCGCTTTGACACCGGAACGGGCCACACTGCTCTCCTCCGTTCAGTTGACCCGAAATTTATTGTTGAGCGGCTTCTGAAGGGTGTGCATGGGGCGAGATAACAAGGATCGCTATGGCTATCGACACCGGAAGGACCAAGCCTATGATGTTGGTGATGCGAAACCGGGCGAGGTCGGTGATAGTCAGGGTACTTTCCACGATCGAGCGCGACAAGACCAGAACGTTATCGTTGGTGACAAGGTACAGTCGATCGAATCGAACCGCCGATCTACCACGGAAGTCGATAACAAGAATCAGCAGCAAAAACAGCCCAGTACGAGTGGCGACCGCATCTCACAGGACGAAGCGGTGGGGACTACCGTTACTGTACAGATTGAGGACTACGGCGGGACGTTAGACACTATTGCACAGTACAAAAATCACCAAGTTCACGTTGAGGGTGGAACTCCTGGTGAAAAGCGGCGTATCAACCTCAAGAAGGGGGACGGATACCTCATCGGGGAACCAGTTAAACTCCGAGAATAAACTCGGAGTTACTTCGCCCCAATCTGCGCGTCAGTCGAAGAATTAGTTGTGGTTTTTCAAGCAATCCCGCTCACGTAAGTGGTCATATAGTGCCCGATAGATATGGGCACATGATTCACCTTCTGTCCTGTGTTCACTTGTCGCTCCGAGTGTCCCAAAGTCACCAATCACTACGAGCCGCTTTTTTGCCCGAGTCAAGGCGACATTGAGACGACGTTTACCCTCATCAGGGAAGGCCAAGAACCCGCTGGCGTGGGCTTCATTACTTCGAACGAATGAAACGATGATCGCCTCACGTTCAGCACCTTGGAAGCTGTCGATCGTATCGATCTCAATCTTCTCCGGGTCCTCGACATCCTCGTTTCGTAACGCGTCAGTGGTTTCACCAATTTGGGCGGAATATGCCGTGATAATCCCGATATCGGAGGAGTCGACATCGTGCATCTGTAAGAGTCGCGCCTGTTGGGCGACCAGTTCAGCTTCATCGGGATTGTACCGTGATTTGGTCTCATCACGTATTTGTTCAGTACTCTGGACATGGTGCCCCACCATCGGTTTGAGATCGGTGATCTGCCACCTTTGATTGTCATTCCCATGCTCCAGTTGACCATCATAGAACTGGGCGCTGGGGAATGCCGCGATATCCTTGTGCATCCGGTACTGCCGGATCAGCCGAGTCGATACCTGCTCACCGTAGACGCGTTGGAAATGTTCGAACAGCGAGATATGCATATCCTCTTCACGAGCGGTTTCATCTGAACAGAAGGGTGGCAACTGCTTGTGATCGCCTGCCAACACAAGGTTCTCACCCCGCAGTAGCGGAATGAACGTTGCTGGTTGGTCGGCTTGGGTCGCCTCATCAATGATCACAAGATCGAATTCATCGACATCGAGTTCCGCCGCAGCGCTCGTCGTCGCACCGACGACGTCCGCACGAGTAGGATCGACACTCTGGTAATACTGTTGGACGACCGGATCCTCGGAATGATGTCCGACACGAGCCATCGTTATCTCGCGTTCGTCCATCACGAAGGCATGGAGACTGGAATCCTCTGGCTCGTCCACCGTACTGGATCCACTGAGCAGATTGTCAATGGCCTGATTTGAATGAGCGCAGGCCAGAACCCGGTCACCACGGGCAACTGCCAGTTCAATAGCTGCTGTCAAGGTCCGCGTCTTCCCGGTCCCGGGCGGGCCATGGATACAACACAGCGTTGGTTCACCCAGCGCTCGACCAACCGCTTCTCGCTGCTGTTGATTTAACGCCCCGGCATAGAACGATCCGACGTCACGTGGATGCTCAACCAAGGCTGTATCGCCCATCACTAAGCTATCCGCTGTGGTAGTTGACTGTACCTTTGTGATGGCCTCTTGCTTCCGGTCGTAGGGTGTAGGCGTAAGTAAGTCAACGAGATGGTAGGCAGTGCTATCGTTGGTCAGTGCTGTTTGGAGTTCTGATTCACGGTACGACTGGTCGGGGTCAGGCGAGATACCGATAGTCTGGTCATCGACGAATGTCACTTCAGCCTCCATAGGTAGACCTAGTATGTCGGCATCAGCACCGACGATCACTTTTTGCCGTGGATAGATCCCGAACCGTGTTGCCAAATCATCGGGCTCATGTTCATATTCAGGGACGGGCCGCTCAAACACAAACTGCAGATCATAGTGTGGGTGGGACTGGCGTCCAAGCGGCATCAGGTCTAGTATCAAGTCTTCTCTGTACTTTAGCTGGGCTAATGGTATTTCTTCGTAGCGACGCCACGCTTCATCTCGGGCCGACTGTCGTTCCCGCTCAACGAAACCCTTCAAACCATGATAGAATAAGGTTCGCTCGTCTTCCGGTACCGGTGCCGTAGCCGTATACGTGACTTTATCGGGGTGGTGGGAAAGTACAGGCGGTACCTGAATATCAGCATCCAAAGTATCCGTACCGACTTCCTTCCCGACCAGCGCGTCAAGACATGAGTAATGATCCGCGATTTCTGTTAGGGAGTCACCACAGACACGGCAGTTGTCGGCCACGAACAGATCCAGTTCGTGATCCGTTTCAAGATGAGTGATAAAATCATCCCGAGCACCCGTGACCTCGTTACAAATAGGGCAGCGCCACGTCGGTTGCTGTCGAAAATTGATATCGGAGTCGGCAGATGCGGCAAGGCATGGATAATGGAGGGTAACTTGGCCATCGTCAATTGTCTCACCGCAAATGTGACATTTGCCATGAATGTCTTGTATCTGGGATAGATGATCCCCTGAGATGTGCCGCTGGAGGACCTGCGGGTTCAGGACCGAGACATCGCACAGAAAGCAGTCATCAATCCGTAGATCATAGAGTCGTGCCGCATCCGGCCCATGAACATCATCTTGACAGAGTATGTGTTGCTTGAGAGCACCGAATGAGAGAGTCTGGTCACAACCTGGACAGTTGGACTGGAACCCGTTTGCCTCAAAATGATCTAGCCAAATATGCCATTCCAAGGCCCCTTCGTGAGACATTTGCTCTTCGCAGTAGGGACACGTATACCTGTTGTCGCCATCATTCGAAAGAGCAAGGTGCTGGATTAAACAGTCAAGATGACCAGTAAACCGGTTCTCATCGTTAGGGATCTCACCACACACTCTACAAGAAAGATCACCGCCAAGCACCTCTTTCTGAACAGTACCAGCGTGTGACCGGACGTGGTTGGATATGTGGTCTAGGGTGAGCGACTCACCGCAGACCGGACACAACGAATTATCGGTTGATATTCCTGTCCAGACTGTCCCGGGGTCAACTTCAGTCAAACACGCGAGGTGATAAAGTACATTGTCCTCAGTAAGCGGGTAATCACATGAAGGGCACCCCTCTCCCGAAAATTCTGTATTTTCAATATGTTCCGACCAAAAATGATCAGCAAACATTGACCACAACGCAAAGGATGACTCACAGTCCGGACAAACCACAACTGGCATTACACAATCAAGCACACCCCTCCGCATCAAGATGTTGATTTGGAGAAACTCTCGGACAGATACGCTATGTACTCCAACGTTCAGCCCAGTTCTGAACTATCCAGCACTGTCTGGAGATTATAAATGCCTTCGCTACTCTGGTCGACCTACTTTTCTTTAGATTGTTCATCAGAGAGTTCAACAATTTTGATTTCGACATCTTGTTGGTGACTAAGCGAGAGGTCGTGATCGGCAAGTACATCTGAGTTCACCCGGAACAGGACAAGATCTTCCTGCCGAAGAACGGTGCTGGAGATTGTGTTCCCGTCGTCTGAATCTATTTGGTCGGGGAGGCTGCTGATGCCTGCTTCAATATCGTCGATTCGACCCTCTAACGTGTCGATTCCGCTCGCGACCGTCTCCTCCGTCGGGATCGTATCCCTGATATCGTCCAGTGCGGCTTCAAGCGCATCCAGTCGTTCGGTGATGTCCGTCAAGAGTTCCGTATCAATCGACGGTGGTTGATTCGAATCCTCGGCATTGGAATGGACTCCAGGCGATTCCTGTTCTTCCTCTCCACTCGCTGATTCATCGCTTGGTGGCTGTTGGATTGACTGTATCGACTCATAACGGTCTTTGAATTGGGTAATTTCGACGCCCTCTGCCGACAGTTCTGGGGATTGCCGTGTCATGGAGACCGTTGGGAGCTCATCGATAGGGCGGTCGATCAGGAGGCGAGAGCCACTCTGCTGGTAATTTCGCCGCCGAATTCTGCTTGCGGTCCCGTCATCCACCCAATGTGGGGCCGGCCAGTCACCGTCATCATAGAGGACGTGGGCCTGTGTATCGTCGTTGCTCCAGTGAAACAGATTATCGAAGTTCGCCCCGATTTCCTTGCCGTGCTCCGGTCGGACGTGTTTTAGAATCAGGTGCCGAGGAAGATTTTCTTCAACGGTGTTGATGAATTGTTGCTTGGTCGGGTGGTTTGCGAGTTCGGCGTAGTGCGTGGTACACTCACCATCATCAACAGCCTCTACGCCTGAGGTCGTGAGCTGGACGAAGACGGCGTCTGGATCGTCCTTGATTACCCCGTAAAGACGGGCGATGCTTCCTTGTGTCGGAGCCTCGGGCCCAGCGAAAGTGATCGCACCGGAGGCAAGTACCTCGTCAGTGTGCTCGAACTGAGGATGGGCAGAGACGAAGGGGACATCGTAATCGAGCGTAGTGTAGAGCTTCGCCGCTTGGCCAGCGAGGTGGATCGGAAGTTGACGGTCAATCTCGTCGAGGACATGTCCAAGGAGGTATGCCATGTGAACTCCGGTCAGGGCACTTGCCGCGACAAGTGTCGTGGCACCACTGAGTCCCCGTTCGAGGAGGACTTCGAGTGCATCGTTGAGCTTGTCTTCGAAGTGTGGCGAAGTAGCGGCGTTCGCGATCATAATATCAATGTCGATCGATTCGGGGATCGTTAAGCTAGGATACCCCCCGACTGGACGAGTTGTGAAGTCACCCGTTGTGAGTATTGTCACGGTTTCATTGTTCTGTAGATCATCGATTCGGAAGAGAAAGCCGGCTGCGCCTAGCGTGTGCCCTGCAGGCACCGGGAGGACAAACACGCCATCATTGAGGGGCGTCCAAGTATCGATCGGAGTCAGTGCTTCTGTGATGTGAGTGACGTCGCCGAGGTCTTGATACCGATCGGCCTCAGTGTAGACATCTTCAAACATGGTCGCCGTTCCAGGTGACGTATAGAGTTGCGTATCGGAAGCTGTCGAGAGAATTTGACTGAGGCTTGCATAGTGGTCAGTATGGGAATGCGTTAGGAAGACGCCGTCCAACTCGTCATCCGTGTCCAAAAACGCTGCAGGGGAGACACTCTCGCCAGCATCAATAAGATAGCTGTAGGTATCGTCATCCCGTGTAGATACATGCAGGATTGTTGATTCGTGGCCTGCGAGAGGATTCGTGTGTTGAAACGAGATCTCCATTCGTTTCAGAGGTGTTTGCGACCTCCCTAAAATTAGGTGGTTGAGAAATTTCAGCAGCTACCAATGTAAGGTGTCAATCCCCCTCATTCATGAATTCCTCGAAGGTTTCGGGGACCTCCTCCTCGTCCTCCGTCTGTTCTTCGTAGTCAAGTGAGTCGGCTTCGAGAATTCCCAGAAAGACCGGCCCCTCATCGGAGACGGTGATCATGTGGTCGGCATCATTAATGATGATGCGACCGCCGCCGCGAAGGCGGTGGACGTACTCAGCCACTTCTTCGACTTCCGGGGTCGTGATATACTGACGGCCATCGGCTGTGTCTCGAAACGGGCGCCCCTGAGTGTCGACGCTCACAGTCCGCCCACGACGAGGCCCCTCATATGGATCCCCACGTTCGAGGTCGGCCGGATCGGGAATCTCCGGTTGTTGATACGCAGAGACGTCCGGTTCGTGCTCCTTCGAAGGGCCCTCCAGTTCGCCTTTGATGATTTCGTCGCTGGTCTCCCACTTGTAGTAGTGATGGGTGCCGCCGATTTCGGCTTCCCAGTCGACTTCCTCGAAGATTCGTTCGTCAACTGTATCCTGGGCATAGAGCACGTACAGCGTCGAGGGCTTGTCCGGATCGTGGCCGGTTCGCAGGATGCGCCCGAGTGTCTGGATGCGATCACGGACGTTTCCAGACGAGACACGAATGATCCCAACGTCTGCCGAGGGGACGTCAACCCCTTCCTTGAGAGCCTGGACACTCAGCATCACGTTCGCAAACCCTTCGTCCCGGAACCATTCGATACCCCACTCGTTCCACTCCGAATTGCGGTGCCCGGAGTGGTACATCACGGGTGCGTAATCGCGACGGAAAAACAGGTTTTCGAGGTCGCGATTGATATCGTCGAGTTCGTCCTCGTACTGCTGGTAGAGACTCGCCCGTTCGCTCTCCTTCGAGCCATACTTGCCCGTTTGGGTCTTCTCATCCCGCTGATCATACGGGGCGACCATCTGCTCTAAGTGTTTGATTCGTTCCTGGAACACGATCGTCTTCTTGTCCTCTTCAATTGCGTCCTCGAGGAGACGGTGCGTGATCGCTTGTCGGGAAACCGCCTCGGCGATCAGCTCGCGCCGTCGTTTCGTGTACTCGAAGAAGTCGGCAATCGCCGGCGTCGGCGAGTCCGTCGACTCGCGAATCGTCTGCAGGTTCTGTGAATAGTTTCCCCGCAATTCGGAGAGTCGGTGGCCATGGCGCGCTTCGATATCCCGAACAGCGGATGACACCTTCTTCGAGAACTGTTCGTAGGTGTGACGTTCGGCCGGCGTTAGCTCGAAGCCGACGTAGTTGATGGTGAACTCGGAGATGAGGCCGCGGTCAACCCCCTCGTCGTAACTCAGCCTGTAGAAAAGCGAGCCCAAGTTCTCGAGGAGGAACTCGTCGTCGTCGGTGAGTTCGTCGTTCTCCGGATCGATCGTCGACAGTGGTGTCGCAGACAGCCCCATCGTCGCTGTGTTGGGATATTCGAGGACTTTCGAGTGGACGTCTCCCGTATACCGGTGGCACTCATCGGCGACCAAGAGGTGCTCATCAGTATCGGCAGCGTCGAGCGACCGGGCCAGGAAACCGTCCTTGACCGCGGAGTTGACGATGCTCACGATGATGCGACGGTCACTATGATCGTCTTTGTGGCCTCCTCCCGCCCAGCCGATTTCCGACGGAGGGACGTTCAATTTCTCGAGGAACTCGCGGAGCCACTGGTGCATTAACACCTTCGTCGGCACAACAACCGTGACGACGCCGTCGGGATGCTTGTCCAGCCACTCGTCGATGGCACCAAGCGCCATCACCGTTTTACCGGCCCCAGTCACCACCTGCGCGATACCGCGTTCAGATGGGCTGGCCTCATTGTCGAACCACGTGTCAATCGCTTCAGACTGCCAGTCGTAAAGCGAAAATCCAGCAGGGAACGTGTACGGTTCTCTCTCCTCGTCAAACGCATTTCTGACGTCCCGGCGGGAGATGCCGGGGCTCGCCGCTGAGAGGAGGTCCTTGGCTTCCGCCTCGGTCTCGGCAGCGAGGATGTCCTCGAGTGTCTCGGCATAGAGTCCAGCGAGATCGCGGCCGTCGATATCATCGAATTTCGCTTTGATTTGTTCGCTGAGGGTGTCTCGAATGCGTTCATCCTCCTGGTATTCTTCGGACAGATGAATCTGGGGATGAGCCACGTCGCTCTCACGCGACGTCTCACGAACATAGTCGTCGAGGAAGCGGTTGTACAGGCTGCGGTGCCGTCCCCACCCCCCGGATTCCCGGTACATGTAGTACTTTACGAGCGCCTGTTTGATGTCAGCAGCTGGGACATCGAACGTCGGGCCCCGATGATGGATCCACCGTTCGAGGTTGTGGAAGATGTCGACATCCCGCCACCGACCCTCGTAGGTGCTCGATCTAGGGCCAGGAACGTAGCCGTCATCGGTTTCTTGGAGCGCACCGAGCTGGGTCAACAGTTCCGGATAACCGCGTATCCCAGCATCGTTGTACTCGTATCCAAACTCGTCGGTCAGCCGTTCACGAATCTCTCCCGCTTGTAACGGCCGATCAGCGTGTCGAACGACGTAATGCGCATCCTGGAGCCCTTCAATTCCTTCTGGATAATTGCCTTGGAGAACCCAGCTCTGTTTGATACCACGCCAGAGGAACTCCGCATACTCGATATCGCCGTCGTGGAACCGGCGCGCGAACTCCCAGACGGTGATCTTATCGTCGTGTTCTCTGAGGACACCCATCTGGATGAACGTCGAAAGCGTTCGTTCGATGTAACTCGGCGAATACCGACTGCCGTCGGGTTTCCGCAAGCGCTCACGACAGCGCTCCTCGAACTGATCTCGAGTGAGTTCGTCGTCGTTCTCGATAGCGATCTCTACCAGTGTCGGCACCCATTCCGGTCCGCGTTCAATCCCGAAGATCGGTGTTGGAAAACGCCGTCCCATGATGTTAGTCGGCAGTCATTATTTGAGGTGCGCTACTGATCCGGGTCCATCGCACTGTCTCCGAAGTAGCTGTTGTCAGTGACCACTGGTTTCGGAACGATCCCTCCGTCGAACTGTGAAATATGACCGAGATACACGGGGAGGAGACCGTTCGCAGCGGCCTCACTCTCAGTACGGTTCAGTCGACGAGTTACAAGTCGGCGTTCAGCATTCGACGCCGTTCGTTCCCACTCGTCGAAAGCGTCGCGGATCCGTCCCCGTTCGCTTGAGGGGACTGTATCGCGATCGACATTCCCCCAGATGTGACCGTGTTCGTTGATATAGATCCGCCCGCCCTCTGGACGGAGAGATTTGTACGCCGCAACAAGTTCCGGATGATCAAAGGCCGATTCAAAGCGGTAGTCCTGCCAGCTCCATCGGAGCACATCATCTGTACAAACCGCCCAAGTCTCGCCGTGATTGAACGGGAGGCCCGTCCAGATTTCCACGGCGTTTGTGTCGCTGGGCGGCGTAGGGTCGTTGGAGATCTCCTCGAAATCAAAGTCGCCATCGAGCTTGCCGACATAAACGGGGATATGACCACGGTTAGCACGAGCCTGCGAAGTCCGTTGGTACTGGTCAGCTGGGACTTTTGTCAGTACTTCCCCGGTAGCGGTCAGCCGAAAGCTCCCACGCCCGTTGGTTTTCCCGAGTTCGGTGAGGGCAGTTTTGAGTCCGCCTGGCCGTTCGGTCATCGCCTGGATGTCGCCCATGTGGCTCCACTGGGCCACATCACCGAACTTCCGGGACGAAACGATACTGTATTTCGAACCGCGATATGCAGAGGGCCACGGATGTCCCGGTTCAACCGTCAGCTGTCGCCGGTTGACGGTCGGGACCTGGGTCGGCTCCTGCCTGAGCGACCCGTTTCCCTCAGCGCTCATCGTGACCCCTCCCCCCGATCGTCGCGGCGGTGATCGTCTTCCGAGAGATCGCTCTCTTCGTAGGACCCCATCGCGGCGACCCAGGCCTCTAACGAGGCTTCCTCTTGCTCAGAGAGCGGATCGGTCAGCCGGGTCGGCTCTTCGACTTCGATCGGCCGCTCGTCAGCGGAGAGATGGCCAACGTAGACGGGGACCATATCGACGTTGCCGCGGTCGCGCCGAAGCTGGAGGAACCGTTTCACCGGGCGAGACAGCTCCCGGAATTGCGCTCGGATATCGGGAGGCGTTTTCTCGTTGGGGATCTGCGTGACGACGTCACCACAGGGCGTGATCACGAACCGACCGCCGTTCATTCGAAGCCGTTTCAGCTCGTCGGTGATCTCTCGGGGCAACGTATCGGCAAATGAGTGCCGAAGCTTCGTTTCGCCGTCCTGCCACCAGAACCGCTCGCCACTGAACGAGTACGTCGCTCCATCATAGACGCTCTTCCAGAGATCACCGGGATCGAGTCCGTTCGGACTGATCGGGACGGCGTGCCTCGGCTCATCACGGGGGACGAGCCGGCCGTCGAGGTCCATTTGACCGACGTACACGGTCTTGTATGCGTCTGAACTGCCGTCTCCGGTCTCGATTCGCGTGATAACGGCTCCGCCTTCGGTAACACGGAGAGCGCCACCGCTCCGTTTCAGCTCAAGCAACTCAGTGACGAGGCCGGATGGTACCGGCTCCAGGTCGAAACGGTCGGTTCCGTTATACGCCTGCCACCAGATGTCGCCGTCCTGGTTTATGCTCAGCCCGTAGCCACGATAGTGGAACGGCCACTCATCACCAGGACTCAGCGCGTCGATCGTCGATTCGGGGGTGGATGTTTCGTTATCGGCCATTGGTGTTAGTCTAATGAGGTTGTGTGGATTCTGTGTCGTTGGATCGGAACGTCTCGCCAGCAGCTGTTAGTTCATAAGCAATACCCCGCTGACCGACCTGGCTCCGGTCGACCAGCCCCAGCTCGTACATTCGACTCGTGAGGCCGGAGCGAATCGTCTCAGCCTGCGAGTTCGACCACTCCGGATTCAGATAAGCTACCCGCTCGGTCAGCGACGTTGGCCGGTTATCTCCCTCTTCGATTGCTTGAGCGACCTTTTGCATCGCCGTGTATTCTTCTTCTCGCACGTCCCGTACATGCGAGATGTAGAACTGTCGCTCCTCCTGTGAGAGGGACGTGTCGGCGTCGACGCCGTCGTCGAGAAGTGGGTTCGAGAGGCTTGCAAATTCCTGGCCAGCGTCCGTGAGCCCGATCTGCTGGGGGCTTTCTCGAACGATGTCGACGAAGGACAGGTGCGGTAGTGCCCCAGTTAATTCATCGTCGTGCTCGACGCGTCCGATGAAATGCGTTTCGAATCGATCCATCGATTTGTCGGGATCATCGCCCGTGGGCAACGCGGCAGCAAGCTTCTCACCTCGTTTGCGCCCTGCTCGCTCATCGTGAGTTGCGATTTCAGTCCCGATCTTCCGAGCCGTCCTCGCGGCGCGTCGCTGAAACGGCTGGAGATCAAGCCACGGACCGTCGGGGAGCCCCTCCTCGGACGAGTCCAGAAAAGCATTCGCTAATCCCCGAACGACCAGCTTGACGGGGAAAATACGATTGTACTGTCCCCAGAGAGGACCTTTGTCCAACCGCGACTCGTCGGGCGGTGCAACCGTCGGAATGTCGTCGTACTGGCGTCGAGCCAGCGACAGCGTTGTTTCGTTCGTCCGATCAGCCGGCGCAGCATCGTCAGACTGGCGCTCTTGCGCCTGTTTGTGAGCCGAATCGTCGGGCTGGCTCTCCCCAGGCGATGCTTCTATTTCGGACTCTGGCTCTACAGAATTGAGAGCTTCTTCAAGCGATTTGACCTCCTGGGAAGTCTCCTCCTCTTCGAGCTGGATTTGATTCTCGATCGCCGTCCGAACGAACTCCTGCGGGTCATCGTAGTTGCCCGCAGCGACAGCGCGTTTCATCCGCCCGACGAGTGAATCGGGCACGTCTATTACGATATTCACCCTTTGTATCCCCTCGTACCCCTTACCATACTCTATGAGTATTTATATTTTTTGTGGGTCTGTATGGGTCTGTATGAGTACGTAAGAGATCCTTTGATACTACCATTCCGGTGTTCCAGATGCTTTGCTACCTCTACCATTTCCGAGGCTTCTCCTGGAAATCCACCCGTTTCTTACCAAACATTAGCGGCGAGTACTGAACAGTAGTTTGGTAAGACATACCCAACACCAGATCGTTGAGGCCAAGCAATTAGAATGTGAATTGAAACTCCCCGCTGTCCATTATCGAATCGATAGCGTCTTCTCGAAGGTTGTTTCCAGCCCCTGTGATGCGTCGAGCACCCGGCGGGAACTCCCAGCCATTGCGCTTGTAGACGGCTAAGTAGTCAATCTCATCAGAACTGAAGGTTTTCGAGTTCGCATATTGAGTACCAGGACGCCGGAGTTGAACCGTCGTTTGCCGAGTTCGTTGCCGGACGTAGTGGAGAAGTCGCTCCGGGGACTCAAGGACCTCGACAAGTACCTGCAGGTCATAGATATCGCAGACGTACGGAACAGGCGTAATATCGAGTATTTTCGCGAAGTCTCGAGTCGCGATTGACCCATACGATTCTCCAAGTACAAGCCACCGATGTGCATCCTCAAGAGTGGAGGGTTCCAAGCAGATCGTCGTCCCATCCGACGTTTCGATCTCAGTAATCTGGCCGGATTGAACGCCCGTCACCAGCCGATCAGCCTGGTGGTACGCGTCTCCGATCCCTCGTTCGATGTCTTCCTTGATCGCGTCGATGCCCCCGAAGTTTCCTTTCCGAGTCTCAGCGCGGAGCTTCTTCCCCTTACATTCGATTATGATGGGTTCATCGTCGTGGAGGATCAGTATATCACCCTCTACTTCCTCACCGTCGTACTCATAGGTGTAGTTCTGGATGATATCGTCTTTCGAGAAGACCTTCGAGAGACAGTCCTCAGTCCACTCCTCGAGCCAATCACCGAACCGTAGTTGAAATCCGCCCTGGTACTCCGAATCGATCAAATCGTAGAAGAAGGTGTTGGCGAGAGCATAGAGAACGGTACGGGGAAGCGGAAGCAGGTATTCATCACCAGCTCGGACGAACGGCGCTCGCTCTAGTGGATTCACATCTACCGGCGTTCGAAATCCGGACACGGTGCCCGGTTCGACGGTTAGTCGTTCGAGGAAGTTCTGGAAACGTGGGCTGTCGTCGCACCAGTCCAAAAGAGTCTCGTCGGACACCCACACCGCCTCGTCCGTGAGATCAATCGCTTTTTCAGAGAAATCTAGCAATGAAGATGACCACCTCGCGACTTCCGTATCCTGTTCCTCTAATCTTGGTGTAATCCAATCCGTGAGTTCACGGGTATAGTAGACGGCATCCTCGATAGAAAAGCCGAGAAGTTCCTCCATCTCCTGCTCCCAGGGTTTGTATGCCCGGTACGCTTTTTCGAGCATCTGAAAGCCATCTGCGTGACGCAGGGTCGTGAGTTCACGCCACACCATCCCGAAGTACGGATCCGCCATCGGTGAGTCGAGTGGGAGGTGTGAGCTACCCTGCCGAACGTACCAGTTCTTGAGTTCGAGGAGATATGTCGCAATCTGCTCGAACGACTGTGGATCGGTCGTTTCAGTATCCGTCTCGAGGGTAATTCCGACGCCGAACTGAACGAGTCGTGGTGGGAGACCAGGATCTTGCTCCGGTGAGAGCTCTAGGCCAGTCGGGTTCGATGTTGCGCGACTTTGATCTCCGTGCCGCAATAGACTCATCCGAAGGAGATTGTGGACATAGAACTGGGTTAGTGTTCGGCGAGTCCCATTCGTACGAATCGTCTGAAGCAGAGAAGAGAGAATTTCATCGTGGTCGGAGTGGGCGAGGGAGTGATTTCCACGTTGGAGTTTCTCATCTCGACGATGGACTTCAGAGGGGTCGAGATGTTCAGGAGAATTCGCAAAGGGAGGATCCTCATTCACGCCCATTATCGACTGATTGAGATGGTAGTCCGATAAACCAACGCTTCCTGTTCTTACCAAACAATTTGAGCTATTTAGTTCCCAAGATTTGGTAAGATATCGAGAGACCCTTGTCAGCCAGAGGATTGAGCAACAGGATTATGGCTGCGAGAGATTCTCAAGCCGCTCGATGCCGTTGATTCCCCACTCAGATTTGTGCCCGTCATCCTTCTTTTCCACTCGGAGCGGAGTGACGAATGAATCCTCGGTAGCGGGTGTGATAACCTCGAAGAAGTAGGTGTCAGCTTTCTGGTCGCCAGCTGGTGGTTGAACATCAATTGCCTTGTTTTGCCGCCTAGTGACGACAGTCTCAAACGCTCTTACTGTGATCTTCCGTCAGATTAACCCGGAAATGGACGCCGTCTGGCGATATGGCATCGCTCAGACGGCTGGCGTGGATGTGTCGAAAGCTTGCCAAACAGCACGTTGACGACTCCGACGTACCCGCCGCGCCGGAAGGCGCGGACGGGTACGCCGAGTGGGTACAGATCGCGTTGATTCTGTACCGCGTTGAGCTCGAAAAGAGTCTCCGTGAGACTGAAGACTACCTCAACGAGATGCCCGGCATTCTCGCCGTGTTTGATCTCGACGAGGCACCGCACTACAGTTCATTTTGTCGGTGGGAAAACGAGTACCGAATGCGTGAACTCCGCCGCTTGCTCCGCCGAAGTGCGGAGCAGGCGGGGTGGAGCGGTGAAGCCGCAATTGACGCCAGTGGCTTCCAACGCGATCAGACCAGCTACCACTACCGCGACCGCGCGAACTACTCGTTCCAGTCGATGAAGACGACGATTTTGATCGACGTGAACTCACTAGCGATCAAAGACGTTCATTTCACGACACAGAAGGCGTGGGACGGCCATATCGGGATGCAGGTCTTCCGCCGGAACGCGGAAGACCTGCGGGTGTTGTCTGCTGACGCGAATTACTCGTGGAGCGACCTCCGTGAGGAGTGTCGCTCCGAATCAACGCGACCGTTGATCAAGCACAGAGAGCAGACACCGCTACAGAAGGCTCATAACTCCCGGATGAACGAGGATTACAACCAGCGGTGGATGAGTGAAACGGGCTTCTCGCAATTGAAGGAAGACGACGGCGAGAAGCTCCGCTCCCGGAGCTGGCACGGCCAGTTCCGGGAGCTGACACGGAAGTGCATCGTACATAACCTGACGCAGGCGGCGAGTTAGGCCTCGCCGCCTGCTCCCTTTCTCCGGACGTATCCGGGAGAGGCATCGCCGTCGTCAGTGACACAACGAAACAAGATACCATAGTTTTGACCCTTCGACAACCGCCGTCAGTAACAGCTACTGCATCTTCTGATCGTAAGAACGCGCCTCTGACAGCTTGAGACTACAAACAATCGACCCTACCCCGTCGCTGTCTTGCGTTCAACAAGGCAACATCAATTCGAGTCGTCGGGTTCTCTGTTTCGCTATCAGGGAGAGACAGCGAGAGCGAGACTTCAGTTTCAAACGGGGAGCTTGGTTGAAACTGGTGTGTACTGATGCTGCCGTCAAAATGGAATCGTACCTTGTCACCGGTTTCAATATCGTGAGCCACGGCAGCAGGGTCAGTGGAATTCGGCATATTTACTTGAATGATGATTTGCTATTCGTATTTAAATCCGCCCTCTGTAGGGGATGCCGAGGAAACGACATAGCCCAATTTAACCAGAGGGCCTGATCAACGGTGTGAGAGCGTGTAGTTTTACGTAATTTGGGTGACGGATACCAGTATGGTCCGGTTGCTGGACGCTCTCGATAGGGCACGTAGCGACCCTGAAAAAGAGAGTCACTACGCTCTACAACTGGACAGGCTCTTTGATGCTGTTAGAGAGTCAAGCCGTCTCAGCGAGAACACTCGGCTTCAGCTCGACGAAATGGAAGACGACAATCCTCTCCCGGAACTCGTAGATGATCTCTCTGAGTGGTATGATGACAATCAGTTCCAATCAGCGCTGGATGCTCTGGATCAGTTAGAAACCGCGATTGCCGATGCAGAACAGAAAGACTGGCTGAGTGTGGCTGCTCAGTATCAATATAGGCGGATTCAGTTACGTGCTGGTCTCCAGGGCCATAATGCCAAAGATGAGATCGAAGAAGTCCTCGATTTTCTCCTCGATCATCACGAAGCGATTTCATCGACATTCATCACGCCGATCATCGAGATCGTCATTGAGAACCTAGACGACCTTTCGGAGAGCATCAAGGACAGATGGGTCGTGCTACTGGAGAATATTGCGGACACGCATCGGGCTAACAACCGATTTAATCAAGAACGAGAAAGTCGCCGTCTCCTTCGACAGTTCAAACAGCAGGACGGTCGTGACACGGCCGACGTAGAACGTACTCTCATCGAGTCGTATCAGACTGAGGCCAGCCTGATGGCGTCTAAAAGCCAGCTTCAGAAGGCCGACATCCTACAAAGCGGGGTCGCAGAATGTGGCGAGTATATGGATGATGAGCAAAGGCGGGACTGGAAACAGGAAGCACTCCAGGCCCGTCGGTCAGGAATAGAGAGCGAACTGACCCAGATTCCTATCGAGAATCTTTCTGAAGAGGACGGTGACAGCCTTGAGGATGCACTGCTCCAAGAGATGGAGCAGAACACCGAGACACTCGTCGAGTGGTTCAAGCAGGTAAAGCAGGAAACTGGCTCCAGCGCCTATGCACTCTATTGTTTAGTCTTCTCGAGTAAACTCATCCCAGACGTGAACAAAATGCGGCTCACGTCGGAGGAGTTCGTGATTTCTCAATTGGTCCAGCGGCGGATTTACTCGCCAGAAGCACACTCGTTAGCCATCGATCCGACGGAAGTTGAGACGATTCCCAACGCCTACGCGCAACACGCTGGCAGCACTATGACCTCCCTTGGGAACGCACTGTACCAGTTGATCAACGAAGGCCATCTTACGCCCGCTGATGTCTTTCAGCTCTTTTGGATTGGAGACTCGCTCTCACCCGACACTGGGGCCTTCCTCACTGACGGCATCCTCGATTTGTATGATGGCAACCATCTTCAAGCTCTCTTTGTGTTGATGCCACACCTCGAGGCTGCCATCGTCGATACACTCCAATCGATTGGCCGCCCCGCATACAGCATCGTCGACCGTGGTACACGCCAACAGCTTCTCGGCGGGCTTTTTCGGAACGGTACGGAGATTTTCGGACAGCACTACGCCGTCTATTTGCGGTGGCGATACACGAGTCGTCAGGGGATGAACCTCCGGAATCGGCTCACTCACGGCCAATTACGTTACAGCAACGCGAATTATCTAAACGCGGTTCTGCTGCTGTTCGATATCTTGAAGTGTATGATCACGATCAACAGTTCCGCATATTTCACTTACTTCGGTGTTCCTAGTCAGGCATTGACACCCGCGACGAACTACGGTCGCGATCTCGATCTTTCCCTTTACACAGATCTCAACAAACAGCTTATCGGATATGGACAATCAGACGACGGTCACACCATCCTTGTACTGCGTCAGGATTCCTACGACGACCAGATAGAACTCTTCGTCGACAGAGGATCGATCAACCACTACGACATCGACACGACCGATCTGACACGGGATGAGCTTATAGACCGAATCGACGACTTGCGAGCGGACCATCCGTCGATCCCGGAGAATGTCGACTATACCTGGTTAGATACCGATGATCTTGTCCTTCACACCATCCAGAAAATCATCGACGAGGCACTCGATTCGCCGGCTGATTCAATCACTCAAGAGGCAGTATTAGACACCGCAACCACACGAGGGATCGACGAAAGCACTGGACGGTTTGCCCTTTCAATGTTAGACGACCGTGGAGAGATTATCACAGCAGACGTCCGTGGGGACGAGCACATTCTCCGAACCGACGAAAAACTGCAGGTGTTTGAGACTGCCCGGAGTGTCGACGGGGTAGGTACGTACCGTGCGTGGAATATCGCGGACCATTTCGAGAGCTACACAGCCTTTGAGGATGCGGATTCGGCGACGTTCGAACAGGTTGATGGAATTGGTCCCGGACTAGCCGTAGAGCTCTCATCACTACAGTAACATCACAAGGCAGCACACCATTTCCGAGTCCTCAATACACGCTGGTATCCACACCTCCACTGTTTCCGAATATTTCAGCGACAGGATTCGGCTCGGTTTTCCTCTGGAGATCGTAAACGGACTCAATAGTCGGGGATGTCCAACTGGAGTTGGTTGTTATCACCGGCCGTCGACTTGATGATGCTTTTCGAGTTCTTCGAAGAGAGTCGTCGACAGGAGCGCCTCAAGTACGGCTTTCAGCGGAACGTCGAGCTCGTACTCGTGATACCGACCAGCCAAGAGCCCTTCGTTCCGTTCATAGATGCTGATGAGCCGAGCATACTCATATCCGAGAGGTGGTCGCGAACACGGCGTTTGCTCACGCTGTCGGCGTCAAGCTGGTCGCAGATTTTCACGTATCGTTCGTAGAGATCGAGAGAGCGAACCGGGACGTCGTCCAGCGCCTGGTGGTACGCTAGCGCAGAGAGGACGGTGTGTCACTGTGTTGTGAGTTTCTGCATCCCCTCGTAGAGGTGGTTCTTTTCGAGTTCGTCCTGGGCGTACCGGACGTGCTCCTCGGTCACGGTGTCAGAACCGGCGGCTTGCGCGAGCTCGCCGGCCTCACGGAGCGGTCGGATCGCCTGTCGGGCCGATCCCGTGTCCTGGGCGGCAAACACCGCACAGAGCGGGACGACGTCATCCGCTAAGACATCGTAGTGGAACGCTTTCATAGCACGTGGATTGAGAATCGAACGTGGTTGATTCGGGTCGGATGTGGGGAAGAGAATCTTCTTATCGGCGAGCGTGTCTTTGACCTTCGGCGAGAGTTATCCCGGAACTGGAAGTCGTTGCTGATGCCAACGATCACCGGACGAACGTCGTCGACATAGCCGTTCGACCGTGCTCGTGGGAGCCCGTAGAAGATGTCGTCGGAGTGGCCGATGTTGTCGATTTTGTCCAAGACGATCACGTAGATGCCACCGAGCGCGTCGAGTTTCTCGTAGAGGATGTCGAAAACCCGTTGCTGAGAGTAGTCGGAGGTACTGATGCGGTCTTTGTCATGACTTTCACGAAATTCTTTGACGAGGGCGATGGCGTCCAGAGGGTCGCCGTCGAGCGCCTGAGTGGCGAACTCAAAGAGTGTTGCAGGTTCGACGACGAGCAGAAACAACAACGTTGAGCGTTCCAGGAGCGTGTTAGTGTCGTTACATCCCTCCGAGTAGTCGCTCCGTACAACATCCAGAACACGATTCACGATCAGGACTCCACCGTCGACATCCTGGTGAAGGATACGAGTGTCAAGGGATCGGAGGCGCGGACGTCCATCGCGAACGGTGTCCATTATTTGGGCCGCTTGGAGAAGGTCGACGCGATAATCGTCGGCTGCGGAGGCGGAAGCGATTCCAACCTTCAGGCGTTCAACACTGGGCGGGTCGCGGTAACTATCTTCACCGCGAAAACGACGGTCGTGACCACTATCGGCCACACTGACGACCGGTTGATTGCGGACCGGATTGCGGATATGGCCGCATTCATACCGATAGCCCCGGCAGGTACATCGTGAAGTTCCGGAATGACTTCCTCGTCAGCGAAACCGAACCATTGGAGCAGCAGTTTGAGGTCACGTACGAAACCTTCGAACAAGGCCTCCCGGGTTTTCCCCAATTCTGTGAGCCAGTAACGGATCTTAACTATCTGGTGGAGACTCCCGACAAAGTCTGCGTGCAATCGTTGACCGTTATCGGTCGGTTGATTAACTCCGACCGGCTACGAACCTTCGACGGCTCACACCAGTTCGATCTGAAACAGGCTGCAGACCAATACGGCCCTGCAATAGACGCATGAAAGAAGACGCAGTTCGTGAAGAGATCGAAGCCACAATCAATCGGGCTGGCTTCGACCCGTTGAATCCAGCTGCAATCCGCGTCGTCATCACTGATTCCTTTCGCCGCAAACTCGGCGCCTGTCGTCGAATACCCGCCGCTGACCACGAGGGAGAAGAAACAGCCGAGTACGAAATCCGGATCGCTCGCCGACTGTTCGAGGGCGACCACGGGAATCGGTGGCGCGATACCGTCCGCCACGAGGTTGCACACGCATACGTCTTCGAAACAATCGGGTCGGACGTCGATCCTCACGGGCCGGAGTGGAAGGATGCAGCACGCCGAGCGGGTGCGAATCCTGTCGCCCGGTGTGAGGACGAGGATCTCGTTGACGCGTCCTATGTCCTTGCGTGTCCGAATGGGTGTTTCGAGTGCCGGGCTCTGTAGTTTCGGTACACGGCGGTTGATTTCACGGATATCTCACGCTCCGGCGGAGGTTGTAGACGGTGGCTTTCAGCAGCATTTCACGGAACTCAAGCCACCAGCTTCGCGCACGCACGGCTGCCCCGAGCGTGCGCTTGATGCTTGAGAAGACGGTTTCGTTCATCGAGCGGCGATTGTACCGATCACGGTCTATGCGGGCGTTGTGAGCGTGATCGAGCGGGTTCATGATACGGTGTTTAATCAGCGGTCTCACACCGTTTTCGCGGAGTTCATCGCGGAAGGCTTTCGCGTCGTAGCCACGATCAGCCGCGAGGCTCCGCAGGTCGCCGGCGTTACGCCGAGCGACCTGCGGGCCGATCTTCGCATCGTGTTTCTTGCTCGTTGTAGAGTGGATGTCGGTGATGTACAGCGTTTCGACATCCACCAAGGCAGTGACTTTCAGCGCCCGGACGCGGTAGTGCGTGCGGTTGGCGTAGTGGCGACTGGGGTGGTCGCGGTCGAAGCCAGTCGAATCGATGGCGGCGTGGCCAGTGCGTTTCTCGGCTGACGCGCCGAGAAACGCACGCCACGTCTTCGTTGGAATCCGTGCAAACCACGTGCGGAGGACAGTGTAGTGAGGAAGCCGTGTAAGGCCGATCTCTTCGAGGACACCGGGCATCTCACTGAGCAAATCCACCGTGACGCGGTAGGATTTGCCCAGCTCGATGCGGAGTGCATGCAGCGTGAGCATCGCCCACTCGGCGAACCCGCCACCCCCTTCGGGGTCGGCGGGTTCGTCCGGGTTAGCGACAACTGATTTAGCCTTAGCCACCGTAACACGCGTGAGGAGACGGAATTCCGATACCACAACATTCCGTCTCTTCGCTTTCTACGGCAATAACGCAGTCGCGGTGTCTCCGTCTAGCGAAACTACAGAGCCGAGTGCCGGTACGTCCAGCGATCCAAACGGATCAAAAACCCCTGGCAGTACAGCTGTGACGAGTGTGGGACGCCCACGATCAGCTATGATGTCTCGGAGCGACCGGACGATCCCGACCCCGGTATGTGCTACGTCGAGAGTATTCCGTGGCAGACATCCGACGATCGGGACGATCCGGACGATACCAGAAGCACAGCGCGATACCTGCTGGCCTGTCCAAACGGGTGTACGGCCTGGTCCTACCAGCGGCGCACCAAGCGGATCAAGAACCCGTGGCTGTACTCCTGTCCGGATTGTGATGCGACGCTCCTGAGTTGTGATATTGACGACCGCCCACCCGATCTCGGACCCGGACGCTGTCACGTGGCGAGTATCCCTTGGCAGGACTCACAGGTCGTCCATGCCTGTCCCAACGGCTGTTTCAGCACGGGCTACGGAGAGCACATCGAGCAGACCAGACAGCCAGAGCGCTACCGTTGTGGCGAGTGTGGCGCGCGAACAATCGCCTATCCGGCCGGCGACCAATCCGAATCCCCCGATCCGGAAACCAACGGCCATGAGTAACTGGTCCGCCATGCTTTGGGATTCCGAAAGGGTCCACCCGTGTCTGGAGTCGATGCTCGCGGAGAAGCGCTCGGGGACATGGGCCAGGGTACATGTCGGGTGAATCTTTCTTTTTAGTTGAGTTGAGCGTAGCAACGATAGTGACGGTCTAGTGATGACAATGTGTAATCGGAACGTGAGAACATATGATTCAGGTTCTGGTATTGCCGATATCGGGCCTTGAAAAGCTCTCAGTTCTCTAGCAAGCAGGAGGGAATTGCTCTAACACCTATAACATTATGGCCTATTTTGGACAAAGTCCGCAAACGACAACAGATCCCACTGATCCACCAATATTGGACCAAATTGCGAGACGATAGGTAAACCGACATGGGTGTCTGCTGATACGAAAATATAGAACCCGAACTCATACTATTGTGGCACTGTTGAAACCCTACATATTCGACACCAACTTACTGCTGGGTTCTTACCTAATCTAGTGGAACAGCTATTAGATGCAGAACATTATCCTCAACTAACACGCAAGATACACGGTCTGTATATTGCGCGGAGATTAGGTCATGTTAGAGTTTACAGATCGGTCAGTACACACGAGTGATCATTATTCCGTATCTACGGGGGTTATGACAACCCAACGCAGAAATAGGAATACTGTTGTTAGGATCAATAGGACTAGACAGCCGATGATCGCAGATCTCGTGGCCGGCCACAACGCCTGTATAAGCGTTGTTTCCGTAGATACCGATCTAAACAGAGAGATATTGAACAGCGTGGGCATAGACAAGGATACAAGCAAATAACATGCCGCTTCAATATCGGAGAGCTCTCGACCCAGCTCACCCTCAACCAAGAAGAAATCAAGTACACTGTAAACGATCACGGTAGGAATCATCCCGCCAATGACTGCAGCGAACAGTAGGGGAATTCCTAAGAACACTAGAAATATTGCGAGGGCACCAAGTGCGAACAAGAAGCTCTCTCCGTCGAAGAGTGCGATCCAGAAGATAGACGTGAAAATAAATAGTGCGGGCGTTAGAAAAATCCCGATTATGAACATGCCCGCGAACGTGCTCTTCTCCTCTGGTTTGGACTCATTCTCATCCCATTCGTAAAACTCGCTGGTGTCAGCGTTATTGTCGGTCGAATTTGCCGAATCCGACCACAGATTCTGGATACCGAGTGAGAAGATATTCAGATCGGAACTTTCTTGAGAACTATTTTCGGTCGGGAAGATTGGATGTCCATGGGTCTCTTCGTGGCAAATGGAACATAAGGTAATTAGATTTGTGAGTTCATGCCCACCACCATCCACAATTGGGGTCTTGTGGTGTGCATGGAGCTCTGTATTCCCCCACGTCCCACCCTTAGCCCCACATGATTGGCAAGTGTAGTTGTCACGTGAGTATACACGACGACGGCGAGAAGGCCAATCATCTGGGTACTTTGATCCGATATATGTTATCCATCTTTAGCAGTTGATAAACCTTTGCCGGGAACTTTAGAAGCTCTATATCAGAAATTTCATATTCTTTATAGGATATTCCAACTATCTGTATTCTTGGTGGGGATTCCGACGATGAGCGTAGGCTGCATTTATATGCGGTTACACGAATAAGTCTTGGAACCGGTAGGATGCTCAGTGATCATCCTTCACGGAGAATCTATAGTTAACTCGTGAGAATTCAAAAATATACCTCAATCGTTTTCTGAATACACACTCTATATCTTGCACGAAATCCAGACAGATTCCGCTGTTTCACTCTCTTAGGTGAGAACCTACTGCTGAATACAGCGCGCGAGTCTTGCACGACGGCTCGGTACGTTTGAGATTGTGGTCAGTGAACACAGTCAGTGACTTTCGAGCCGGTTCTTGCTAAAATAGCGTTTATTGTCAATGGAATCATTTTGTAACTCACTGCTATCCGTCTTTAGCTAAGCGTGAAACCACGTGACAGCGACGGCTTATCGTGGATACTTTTCGGAAGGAATGAGGAGGTGTCGAGTGTGCACAACGAAACCTCCTCATCTCGGATTATGCGTCGGCTCACTACATTGTTTCCCTCCGAGTTCCTCGAAGAGCACGCCGAGGAACTCGGCGTGGTCGAACGCGACCGCAAGCTCCAGATTCCCGCATTCGTCTGGGCATTCGTGTTCGGTTTCGCCGCAGGCGAAAGCCGAACACTCGCTGGCTTCAGACGCAGCTACAACTCGACAGCTGATGAGACGATCTCTCCCGGCGGCTTCTATCACCGGTTGACGCCGTCTCTTGCAGAGTACTTCCGCGACCTTGTCGAGCACGGTCTCGACGAGGTCGCTGTCCCTGACACTGTTGACGCCGATATCGACCGCTTCAGGGACGTGATGATTGCTGATGGAACGGTATTGCGGTTACACGAGTTCCTCACCGATGAGTTCCAAGCCCGCCACGAGGAGCAGGCTGGAGCGAAGCTCCACCTGCTCCACAATGCCACTGAGCAGACCATAGAACGGCTCGACGTGACTGACGAGAAAACGCACGACAGCACGTTGTTTAACACAGGGTCGTGGCTCGAAGATCGGCTCGTTCTGTTCGACCGAGCCTACTTCAAGTATCGCCGCTTCGCGTTGATCGATGAGAACGACGGCTACTTCGTGAGTCGGCTGAAAGAGAACGCAAACCCGGTCGTAACGGAGGAATTACGGGAATGGCGCGGGCGCGCCATTCCCTTGGAAGGTGAGAAGATCCACGATGTTGTGGATGATCTGCACCGCGAGTACATCGACGTAGAAGTCGAAGCTGAATTCGACCGAAGACCGTACGGAGGGACGCAATCACGCGACAGGAAGCGGTTTCGCGTCGTCGGCGTCCGCAAGGAGGACGCCGACGACTACCACCTGTATATTACGAATCTACCGAGAGAGGAGTTCCTGCCGTCGAATCTAGGGACGATCTATCGCTGTCGGTGGGAGGTGGAGTTGCTGTTTCGGGAGTTGAAGACGCAGTACGAACTGGACGAGTTCGACACGACAAAGAAGCATGTTGTCGAAACTCTGCTGTACGCGGCGTTGCTGTCACTGCTGGTGAGTCGTGAATTGCTCGATCTGGTCACCGAACAGGCGGACGATGAGATCGTGTTCCCGCCGGAACGCTGGGCGGCGACCTTTCGGTCGCACGCCCAGCTCATCCTCCACGAACTTGGCGAATACCTCGGCTACTCGCCGCCACCGCTGCTCGACCGACTGATCGACGATGCACAGAAGATCCACCAGCAACGGCCAGTGTTACAAGAGACGCTCGCTACCGCTACGCAACCGAGGTGTGAGTCTTAGCTAAAGACGAATAAACTCACTGCTAAAGTGTACACATGGACCGCCGCCAGTTTCTAATTAAGGGTATTACCGTACCAGTGGTTGCAACGGCCGGATGTATTGGAAATTCCGAACCAACTGTCCAATTAGCAGGCGTCAGGGTGGCGAACTTTATGGACGAACCCATTAAAATTGATGTAGTGATACAGAAGGCCGGTTCGACAGTACAAACTGAATGCGTGGAAGTTCAGGCAGCTGAGAACGGGTCTGGAACAACGTTCGAACAGTACCCGATTGAGTGTACTTGGAGAGATGACGAGGCTGAGTACGTCATTGAGGCCCGCTTAAATGACGGAGACTGGGTAGCCAACGAAATCGCAAAAAATCTCGATGTAGTCCCAGATGAGCATCGGAATGTTGTCGCCGTTGAAATTCAGATATATCGGGACAACGAAATTGTGTTTAATCCCCAGGGCTGCGATCTCCTTACGACGGGGACGATACCACCATGGACGTGTCCATGGGTAGAGTGTTAAGTCTCAACCGACAGTTGCGAGGTGGAATCAACAGTGACCGACTGCTGTATCAACCCTCTGAGTCTTGCACGGCACTTGTGATAGAATCCAGATAGAATGCTCCGGCTGTGCAAGATTAAGGGCGCGTATGAGGGACTTATAGAATGACATCATCAGGCCGATTGGTTTAGCGTGACTTGCATCTCGTATTCATACAGCATCAACTCGGGAACCACGGAAATTGCATATTCGAGTTTCTCAGATGGTTCGTTAACAACAAGACGGCCTTCAACGTCAGCGTTAGGACTCACACCTTCCAGATCTTTGAGGTTACCACGAACCCACCCGACGTAACGAAGCAACTGGCCGACTGCCCGGTCACTAGTGCTGCCTTTTTTCAGCTCAAGAACACAGACCTTTGGTTCCGACGTGTGCGTAAGCAGTATATCTGGACGCCCGATACCAGTCGAGAACTCAACCCCGGCTTCCGGATCATCAGCATCACTATAGATTTCCCACTCTTCAGAAAATTCCATTTGCTCCCAGTGATTGATGAGATACTGATGTAGATGACGTTCCTTGACAAATTCTCCAGTTGCTTCCGTATCTTCTATCGTTTCCTGCTGATCTTCATCGTACTTAACGACATATCCAAGCAGCGCGTCCAACTCCCAGAGATCAAGATCAAGCTCGTTGCTGAGGTTCAACAGTACGTCATTCACCCGTACGTACCGGTGACCAAAGTCACTCCCGCGCTCGAAATCAGGCCAGACATCCAACTGTTTGAGAGCTTCTTCCGACCGGTTGTTCCAGACTCCGTACTTATCGGGAAAGGCAGTCACAAGAATCGCGGAAATGGTTGCTTTTCCCATACCATCCACTTGCTCTTTAGCCGTCTGAACACGTGACGCAAGGTCTTTTTCCTCGTTCACAAGCGTCTGTAATCCATCTCTGAGCCGATCCATGTCTTCCGTCATCATGGACCGTTTGCGATGCAGTCCGGTCCAGTGACGGTTATTCTCAAACAGAAGGAAATCTTTGAATTCCTGTTTGGTGAGTTCACCAATCTCTTGGAACTGGAAAATCGGCTGGTACTCTTCAAGAACGTCATCTTTAGCTTTGATCGAGTTGGGCGGATCGTCTCTCATATCTCTGTCTGCCGCCCGCAACTTTCCAACCGCCGAATCAATGCTCATATCGTGGAATCTTCCTCGTGTTACGTTATTAATGACTCGGGAAAATCACAGCAGACTAGAGTAGAATGCTGTGTTGAATAGCGCCCCCCGAGTACGAGCGAAGCGACCATAACCTTAGGATCACGTATCCCACCATCTCATGGGCCGATGCACATTTGCCTGTTCACTCAACTACTGCTATTCAACAGAACCACTATTGTGCCAACAATAACCGTCTTCTCTCAAGTCTGGAGTCTAACAAGTGGTTTCGAAACCACCGTTAGCCGTGATCTCGGATAATGACTAATATCTTTGAGGGTCGGCATGCAGGGACCAGTACGGACACTGTATGACATGGGAAGAACTCCAGGAAGATGACCGAAACTGGATTCGGCGGTTGCTTCCCCGATCTATTCACGTTTGGCTATTCGGCGATCCGGAAAAACGGCGGCAGCGGTACGAAACGGCACGACGGCAAGTCAAAGACCAGTACGACGAACTTGAGGAAACTATCGAACAGGATTTCGAAGCCCTATCGACGGAACTCGCACCTGCGTTGGAAAAGGGAAAGCCCCTCGGCCAGACCGAGCAGTATAAAACGAGAATCGATCGGATACGCACTACCATCGATGTCTTCTTCGAAGATTTGGACAAGCAGCTCTCGGTCGATCACCCCCCAAAAGCGTTCCTTCGTGCCCAAGAGCAAGAGACGATTGCTGACTGGGAACATCAGCTCGACCGCATAGAATCATTCCTCGAAACAAAAAGCACGTTTGACGCCCGATTTCCTGGAATCGAACGTGAAGTCAACCAACTCGAGGATCGAACGCAGTGCTACCGCTCGTACGAACGATATCTCACCCGACCAGAGAGGGACGAACTCGACCAATTGTGTCGTCAGCTCGGAAACCGGATAGACAATTTTCGAAATGAACTCCATTCAGCTGTGCTTGCGGAGACCGATCGCCAACGACTGGCCGATCTGGAATCAACGCTCGACACGCTTGCGGAGCTACTGGGGGACTACAACGACGAGTTCATTGATCGGCAGTGTGCGAAATACGACGACCTCTTTTCCGAGATAGACGAGGATGGCAATGACCTCAATCGGGCGCAGCGGGAAGCCGTCGTTACCAACGACATCCGAAATCTCGTTGTCGCTGCCGCTGGGACGGGGAAGACCCTCGCGTTGACTTACCGGGTTGCCTACCTCGTCGCCGAGGGAGTCGATCCCAACCGGATTGCTGCGTTGACTTTCACTCGCCAGGCCGCACGCGAGATGGAACTTCGACTGCAAAACCAATTTGGGATCGAACAAGCCGACGTCCGGACGATTCATTCATTCGCTTACGAAATCGCCCAGCAGACCACCGAGCACCAACTCGATGTTGCGGACAGCCAGGACCTCAATAATCTCATCGACGACGTCATCCGTGAAGCAGAGGACGGACAGCGCGAACAGTTCCTCGAACATTACACGCAGTTTCTGTTCCATTACGACCATACGCATCTCGAAGAGACTGACTTCGATTCGCGAACCGAGTACGTCGCCGAGCGTCGCGAGGAATCCTATGAGACGCTCGCTGGCGAGACCGTCGCCTCGCGAGCTGAACGCGTTATCGCCGACTTCCTGTTCACACACGATGTCACCTACCAGTACGAGGCGGTCGCAGCCTGGACGGACAGCGCTGACGACAAGGGTGAGTACCGGCCGGACTTCTACCTCCCGGAGTACGATCTGTACATCGAACATTGGGGCCTCGATGAGAACGGCGAAGTCGCACCGTGGTTCTCCTGGAGTACCGACCAGTACCATGAGAAACTACTCTGGGCCCGCAAGCAGTTCACAGACTCCGACAAGACCCTCGTTGAAACCTACGAGTTCGAGTACGAGGCAGGACGCCTCGAAGCAGCACTCCGCCATCGGCTCACCCATGCGGGCGTGGAGCTCAGCCGACTCGACTTCGCCGAGTTCGTCGATCGAGCCTTCGAGTACAACGAAAAAGAGCGGGACATCAAAAAGTCACTGGCGTCGTTTGTCCACAACGCCAAGACGTTCCGAATCGACGCCAGCGAGGTTAGAGTACGATTGTCTCCGACCAATGCTCGGCAATTTCACTTCGGCCACTGCGGTGCGCTTGTCCTTGAAGCGTACAATGCGTATCTGGACCGGGCAGGATTGGTCGACTTCGACGATATGATCAACGATGCAATCGCCGCTATCCGGGCCGAACCCGAATCGTACCGGGCACAGTACGATCACCTGCTGGTGGATGAATTTCAGGATGTATCGAAACACCAACTGGAACTCATTCGGGCACTTACCGGTGATGACGACCGACAGGACACCCCGCGGTTATTTTGTGTTGGCGATGACTGGCAGAGCATTTACTCGTTCCAGGGGGCGGATGTCGACCAGTTCATTTCGTTTGAGGAGTATTTCGGACCGGCAGCGGAAACTCATCTTACGGAAAACTATCGAAACCCGGAGACAGTCCTTGAGGCAGGTAACGACTTGATCGCCAGCAACGATCACCAGATTTCGAAGACCGTTCGAGCGGCGACGGAACACGACTGCAAGCCGACGCTCCATGTCCTCGACGGGTACACCCAGAACGCCTACGAACGCAGAGTCGGGGAGTACGCCGCCGAGCTCGTCGAACAGCGCATCGAAGAGTCCGCCAACACCGAACCAGGCGAAGCGATGGTTCTCTGTCGATACGATTCCGGGGCCCCGTTCATCGACCGCGTGAAAGCGGAATTCGAGCGACGAAACATCCCCTACGACGGGAAAGACGATCACTACCGACCCGAGGGCATGCCTGATGAATACGATCCTGGTTTTGACCCTGATGCTGGGGTTGCCGTGTACTCAGTTCACCAGGCAAAGGGTCGAGAAGCCGAGCAGGTAATCGTGGTGAACGTCGTTTCGGGGATGTACGGCCTTCCGGCGGAGCACCGGGAGAACTCGCTGGTTGCGCCTGTCCAAGACCTCGAGACGGCGACGATCGAGGAGGAACGGCGACTGTTCTACGTAGCGTTGACCCGCGCGAAATCGAAAGTGCATGTGCTGACCCGCAAGGGGCAGTGGTCACCATTCATCGATGAGATTCGCCCGTATCTAACAGTCACTCAATCCGTCGCTAGTCTTGATTCCGGTGGCGACGGGGAGTCGATCACCGCGAAGGTACGGCTTCTCTGGGATGATCTACACGAGACACAGCATCAAGCGGGAATCCTCGAAGATAAATCTGGAACGATTCGGTTCGTTTCGTGGGACAACGAGTCGCCACCAACAGTCGAGGAAGGGAGTTGGTACCGGTTTGAGAACATCGAAGTCGACGAGTTCAATGGTGATCCACAGATCCAGTTTGGAGGTGAGAGCACAGCCACAAAGCTCTACTCTGCTGAGCAAACACGATGAATCTCAAGTTCTTCCAGAAACGGTGACATAGCGGGAAATCTCACCGGACATAGTGTAATGGCACGGTCTATCTGAAAGGGGTCAGACGAATCCGTGAAAAATGTACAGCACGAATTAGCCTGAAGAGATTATGTCCGATAGATTCGTCTATGAGTCAATCGAATTTCATCCCATATCCCCATTCCTCAAGTTCCGCTTCGACTTCTCCCAGGTGCTGAAGTCCAACTTTCATCAAAGCCTCTCGTAAGTCCGTAGTAGAAACGCCGTTATCGAACCGCTCTTCGAGTTCTCGCAAAGCCTCTCGTTCTGCCCTCCTAGTATCCTCTTGCAGAAACAGCGGTACTCGGTCGCGACCATCTTGGACGCCATCACGACGGAATTTGTACGGTATCTGTACTTGCTGCTGACTGCGTTGTCTTTCCGATGTCTCTGAGCGTGATTCAGGTGTAGATTGAGTCTCGGGTGACTCTCGTTGGTTTCTTGATTTCTTCTCAGTTGGTTCATCATCTTCGGCGAAGGGATTCTCGCCAGCCCCCTCTTTCATCCCCGTCATACCGTCACCACCTCGTGATCGAGATCACCGGGCTCCGGTGGCGATGGCGCTTCGAGTCCGACTTCTTTCTCGAGGTGGCGTGCAATTTTATCAAATTGAGCGAGCGTTTCCAGTTCATAATCACGCTCACGGTCGCGGAAGTCCTGGACGTATCTAAAAGCCGAGCACTGTTGCATCCAGCATCCTTCCATCAGGGAAGCGCGTTCCCCGATGACTTCCGGAATTGAATAGTTTATCTCATCGAGAATCGTTCGCTGGTCTCGTGTATTTTTGAATCCCATTGGAACCGCAGCAAGCACGCCTACCTCGACGTCAAGTTGATTTTCGAGCCCAGTTACGAGTGACTCAAGTCCTTGTACAGCAGCTCGTCCTTTTGCGCTGGGCTCAATGGGGATGACCAACGATCGCGTTGCGTGGATCGCGTTGTAGAGATGCGGACCTTCGGTGGCGGGTGGGTCACAGATAAGGACATCATATTTATCGGGGACATTAGCCTCGCGAAGCACGCGGAGCAACTGTGCGTGCATTCCAAACGCTTCTCCCATCGCTTCGGCTTGATCCTTCTCGCGCTGTAGATATTCCGCGAGATCGGACAACATGTTGTGTTCCGGGACGATATCTACACCCTCGACGGTCCTGATCATATCGTCGAAATCTCCGTTTGGTCGACGAATCATATGTCGGACCAGATTATCGACCGATTCGGTTCTTTGTTCATCGACGCCGAAGAGGCGAGACAAATTACCGTCCTGTGGATCAAGTGGCACCACGAGCGGTTTCAGCCCGGCGCGAGCATGAGCGACTGCTAGATTAGCAGCTGTCGTTGTCTTCCCGACCCCACCTGCCTCACTGTACGTTGAGTACGCTAACATGATTCGTTCATTACAGCCATTCATCTTGAAAGTTCGTCAGACACATTCATTAATTGTTGACACTATGGGTTGTAGTTGATTGTAGTGATGAATACAATGGGTGGATACACACAATGAATGTATGTAGTGAACACAATCAATGAACACAACCACTGAACATTCGTAATGAACACAAATAGTGGATGTAGACAATGAATATTATTACTGAACACGATTACGTACTGCGATTTACCCCCGGAGACTTCGGGATCTCAATAACAGGCTGCTCGACGTGTTCTGGAAGAAACAGTCGCGATTTGTCTTACGGGGGGTCCGAAAAATCTCTGATGGTTTATCGAACGCGTGTGTGGGCTTCTTTGAGAAAGGTAAGCAGCCGTGGGACAAAAACTGCTCAGAAGTCTGTTGACGCGCTCCACGAGTGGGGGTACAAAGGTGACCGGTCCGATCGAGAGCCCGTCTGAGTCAAATCAAACCGCCAGTCAGTGCGGTGTACGTCTGCGGGAGATGAACTTTGTAGATATCATAGTTTACGTTTTCCCGGATTTAAAGGCCTCTACTACGAGATTTTGGGATACGGATGATGGATACGTCGACAGCCACATCGCCAGGTAAGCGATTGAAAATTTAGTATAGCGACATGGAGTTTATAACAGTACATATTGTGTCTACAGGTGCTCTAACTACTGAATTCAAAGGATAAAGAGGAATTACCGTGTGGTTATGATTACTCCAATAATCATGACCACTTTGAAGTACCCCCGCGCTGTCGGTGAAGCACGAAACGTGGAACCGCACAAAGAGGGCCTTACACCCGGGAAAAGCCTGCGAACATCACCATCCACCGGTCCGTGTTGAACGCCCTGTCGATAAGATCTAATAGCTTCTAATACAAACCAATACTCACGATGCCCATCTCGAAAGACGAGTTCCGGTCCATCGACGAGGATGGGCCGTCACTTCCCGACCTCGCGCCGGACACCACGCAGGGGACCGTGTATCGCTTCCTTCTCGAGCACGCCGACCAGGCGTTTCGCCAACGAGAGATCGTCGACGCTGTCGACGTCCCTGAAGGAAGCGTGGGTCCAACGCTGAAGCGACTCGAAGAACACGGTCTCGTCGAGCATCGCGATCGCTTCTGGACGATCGCCGACGCCGAGCACGCGGTCGCGTCGGCAGGGCTTCACGGCGCCGCCACGGCTGACGACATCGATGGAGGGTTCTCTGACGACGACGTCGAGGCCTGGATGGAGACCGCTGTCAATCCTATCGAGTCAGCGACCGACCCGAAGGAGTCGTGATCCTGGATGACTGACCGTGGAGCCGTCGTCTGGGCGCCCGATCCGTTCAAGACGGACGGCGGGAATCCTCGTCCGTGGTTAGTCGTTTCCGGCGAGCGGATGCCCTATCCCGACGAGGAGTCGATCGCCGTCGCATTCACGACGCAGTCTCACCACCCAGGCAGCTTCGCCGTACCGAGTGAGGCGTGGATCCGTGGGGAGCCGGGCCAGCAGAGCTTCGTATTGCCCTGGACGCTCGCCACGCTGAAAGACGACCTCCACGTCGTCGGTCGGCAGGGCTCAGTCACTGACGAATTCACCGAACAGGTCACGTCGGCCGTGATCACCTATCTCGATAACTCGGAGGTTGCTGACTCCGCATGATCGACGACAGTACCACCCAAGAACGCACAAAGTGGTCGTTGAAGTACTCCTTCGAGCGGTACCTCCAGGACAAAGGGAAGGGCCGCGGGGGGGACGGCGGGAACTATCGACGAAACGCGGCCCGCGAGCTCGAACGGTTCGCCGAGTGGGCCGCCGGCGACCGCGGCGACGACTGGACTGGGATCGTTCCCGACGACGTCGACCGTGAACCTACCTTCGAGGACCTCGAGGAACGGGTCTTCCGGGCGTATGCCCGACATCTCGCCGGCGATCGAGGGCTCAAACAGAACACTGTACAAACCTATTATCGCTATATCTCTGCGTGGTGTGGCTGGTGTGTCAACGAGGGGTACCTGGAAGCGCACTACGCCCAGCGGGCGAGTGCGATGGCGCCGCTGCCGGAGGACGACGGCCGCAAGCCCGGCGACCAGCAGGCCTGGACGACCGAACAGCGCCACGCCCTCACCCGCTACGTCGACGAACGAGCTCGCGAGGCTGTCGAGGCGTACACGACACTTCCGGCGGATGCTGACTCCCTCGACAAGCAACGAGCGCGCTACGCGGCGCTGAAGGCGACTCGCGACCGGGCCCTGGTGTTCGTTCTGGCGTACACCGCCGTCCGCGTCGGGGAACTTCTCCGGGACCCGAACGACCCGCGCCGGCGCGGCGTCCGCTGGGAGGACCTCTCGCTCGGCGACGGGAGTATGGACGTCTACCGGAAGAAACAACAGTGGGACGCCGCGAGTCTCCCTGACCCCGTGATCTCGCCCCTGCGGAGTTACTGGAAGCTCATGGACCCACCAACCGAGCGCTGGCCGGTGTTTCCGACATTCGACCAGCGGACGCTCGCAGAGCTCGTCGGGGAAGAGCTAGCCGAACAAGGGGAACGCCTAGAAACAATTACTGAGTGCCGTGAAGAATATGCTCGCGACCTACTGCTGGCACTCGATGAGGACATTCGGCCGCCGTCGATCACGACGGACGGCGCACGGTCGATTCTCCAACGGCTCTCAGAGGCCGCGGAGATCGACATCGACCATCCGAAACACGATTATCTCGCTCCCCACGGTGGTCGCCGCGGGATGGGTGAGGTTCTCGTCCGGGCCTTTGGATACACAGTTGCAGCCCGATATCTCGACAATTCTGAGGAGATGGTTCGCGAACGGTACTCACATATTGAGGCGGGTGAGCTCGGTGATGTCGCTACTGAGGCTCTTGATGAGATCGATAGTATCCCGCACTAGATTCATCGAGATCGGACAGGTGCTATCATCGCAATGATTTCGCAGAGCCATTCGGTTTTGTCGCTGAGGAATTGGATCTTGAGCGGTACGGATATGTCTGGGGCAGATGAAGACCATGCTGCCCGTTTCTAGTCGGTGGTCGGCGTCGGCCAGTCGCGTGTAATGTCAACTAGGTCAGCGCTCACTCGCCAGAGCTGCCGACGAACCGCTCGGTTCGTTACTTCTGGGGCAGGCTCAGTGGGACCGTCACCGCCGACGTATTGGCCACTTATCAGTTGTTGGCAATGTGATTTACTTTAGTTAGCTCGGAACGCGTAAACTGGCGTTCCGAACTCGATTACCGCGGATTCGTATATAAACCTGAGTCATATTGCCAACTACTGTTATAGAACCGTATCTGCGATCCACCAGAAGGCTCTGAAGGCGATCGGCGGCCGCCTGCTCCGAGGTGGCGACGCCCCGGAACCAGCCCGGCGATCCGAACCAGCAGCCGCGTTCGAAGCGACGCCTCGCGGAACAGACCCGCCGACGGAACGAACCCCGGATGAACGCAGTTGACTGTGATCGCAGAATCGTCCGGAAGTCGGTCATCCAGTTCGACCGTGAACGCGATGTTCGCCAGCTTCGAGCGCACGCGTCAAGTGAGTCGTATCCGTCCGCTAGCTGCAAGTCATCGAAATCGAGCGTTGCCCGCCGATGGATGTCCGAGGCGGTGACGACGACCCGCGGATCGGGTGAGTCACGGAGACAGTCAAGTAGCTCGAACGTCAGGAGGTACGGGGCCAAGTGATTCACCGCGAGTGTCAGCTCGATTCCGTCCGGGCTCTCGCGTCGCGATCCGGCCGAGAGTCCGGCGTTGTGGGCGAGTACGTCGATCCGGTCGTACTCGCGTTTCACGCTTTCTGCGAGGGATCGGACGACGGATTGGGAGGCGAGGTCAGCCTGATGGAACGCGATCGTTCCAGTGAGATTACCCGACCGCTCTACGAGAGCAGCTCCCTTCGACTCGTTGCGTCCGACAACTGCAACGGTCGCACCTCGTTTCGCGAGGTCGACTGCTGTCACGCGTCCGAACCCGCTCGTGCCGCCGGTAAGAAGGATCGTCCGGTCGGAGAGATCGTCGGTCACGACTCCGTCCGCCGTTGATTTAAAAGCGCGAGCAGTCCGTATACAACTCCGATCACGCGAATGCCATCACTGAGGTGATCGTGCCACTCCACCGAGCCCGGGTCCTCATACACGAGCGGCCCCGCAATCCGTTCATACAGGCCGGGAACGAGTACTAGGACAGCTCCAAAGAGCCCGGTGAGATTCATCAGCCACGCGTAGAGGCGGCCGTCACGGAGAGCTGCAAGCACGATCACTACTCCTTCCACCCGAATTAGATGGGTGAACCACGAATGGACGGTAATCTCGTCCGGATTTTTGACCGCGACTGCCTCAAAGAGATCCACGATCTGGTCCGGAACGAGCGCTGTGACAAGGCCAAGCGCACCAAGAAGGGGTCGTATCATACGCGACCGTGCGGTCCAGAACAGGTTAAGCTTCGGTGCCGGGAGCGTTAACTCGTGATGTCTCCTGCAGCTCATACAACTTGAATCGGTGCTCGCAGCGACGAACTGAGCCCGATTCGATCACGTCTCGGTCACTTGCCGTACAAACGGGTGGGATGACCACGCGACCGAATATGTCACCTCGTAGGTAGACTTATCTCTGTACGCAGAGTCACTCGTCTTTATGTACTGTCCTGTACGGATAGACGCCGATGTACGCACTGATGACTGCCTGGATGACGCGTTCGGACGCTGCGGACGGCGATGACGGCGATCGACATCGACGGCCTCACGAAACACTACGGTGACGTCGTCGCGGTGAACGATCTCGACCTGCAGATCGAGGAGGGGGAGATATTCGGTTTCCTCGGGCCGAACGGTGCGGGGAAGTCGACGACGATCGACGTTCTCCTCGACTTCATCCGGCCGACGAGCGGCTCCGTGACGGTGCTCGGTCACGACGCCCAGTCTGAGGGACAGGCGGTCCGCCGGCGCACCGGCGTGCTTCCGGACGGCTACCACGTCTACGACCGGCTCACGGGACGACAACATCTGGAGTTCGTCGTGGAGTTGAAGGAGGTAGACGACGACCCGATGGAACTGCTCGAACGGGTGAACATTGCCGACGCCGCCGACCGAAAGGCCGGGGGCTATTCGAAAGGGATGCGACAGCGACTCGCGCTGGCGATGGCGCTTGCTGGGGATCCGGATCTGCTTGTACTCGACGAGCCGTCGACGGGACTCGACCCGAACGGCGCGCGAGAGATGCGCGAGTTGATCCGTGAGGAGAACGACCGCGGGACGACCGTGTTCTTCTCCAGCCACATCATGGAGCAGGTGGAGGCGGTGTGTGACCGGGTGGCGATCATCAACCGCGGGGAGCTCGTCGCGGTCGACACCATCGACGGGCTTCGTGACGCCTCGGAGACTGGTGAGGTGCTGTACGTCGACGTCGACGACGTCTCGGAGACCGTCGTCGAACGAGTGGCGGGGTTGGAGTCAGTGGCCGACGCCTCGATGCAGGACGGTCGGCTTCGAGTCGTCGTCGCCGACGCCACCAAGTTCGCCGTGTTGCAGGCGATCGATACGAGCGTGACGCCAGTACGGGACTTTTCTGTCGTCGAATCCTCGCTCGAGGACCTGTTCGTCCGCTACACGAACGACGAACAGGAGGTGCGGGTATGACGTGGACTGTCGTCGCGAAAAAGGATTTCCGGGACGCGATCCAGTCCCGCGCGCTGTGGGCGCTCGTGAGTGTTTTCGTTCTGCTGTCGGTACTCTCGTCGTACGCCTACGTCGAGGTGCCACAGCTGTTCGGCGAGCCGGCCGGCGCGACGTTCGGGGGACTCGTGTTCTTCACGGTCGGGCTCACGAGCCTGTTCGTGCCGCTGGCCGCCATCGTGGTCTGTTACAAGTCGCTCGCCGGCGAACGCGAGCTCGGCAGCATCAAACTCCTGTTGTCGCTCCCCACGACCCGTCTGCACGTCTACGCCGGGAAGACGATCGGTCGAGCGGCGGTTCTCGCGTTCGGGCTCGGCGTCGGACTCCTCGTCGGGCTCGGCTTTGGGGCTGTGCTTCTCGGTACCGTGGCCGTCGTTCCGATAGTGCTGTTTCTGGTTGCAACCCTCGGCTTTGCGGCCGCCTACGCGAGCATCATGGTCGGACTCTCCGCGACGACGGGGTCGACGACGCGTGCGACGACGCTCGCGCTCGGATTCTTCGTCGTCTTCGAGTTGTTCTGGGACGTGGTTCCGGTGGCTATACTGTACGTGGTCAACGGATTCGCACTGCCGACGTCGATGCCTGACTGGATCTTCCCAGTGATGCAGGTGTCGCCGTCGTCGGCGTACTTTTCGACCGTCGTCACGCTGCTGCCGGATCTCGCGGGGAGTGTCGGTGCGGGTGGCCAGGCGGGTATCGGGGTGTCGCCGACCGAGGTCGAACCGTTCTACGTTACCCCCGAGATCGGGGTCGTCGTGCTCGTGCTGTGGCCCCTCGTCGGATTCCTCGTTGGTTACATGCGGTTCGAGACCGCGGACTTCTAATACAAACCAATACTCAAGATGCCCATCTCGAAAGACGAGTTCCGCTCTATCGACGAGGACGGGCCATCGCTCCCCGACCTCGCGCCGGACACCACCCAGGGCGCGGTGTACCGCTTTCTCCTCGAGCACGCGTACGCGTCGATCTCGTCGTCGTTCGTGAGAAGAACGTGGAGGCGGGTCACAGTCGGGTCCTTGAGGGGGGAAAACATGAGTGGACTGGACGGTGGTACTCACAGTTGACGCGCCAACCGCTCGGTCCCCAAGAGGAGGGCGGCGACGATCACGAGGACGAGGACGCTGAAGACGAGCACTGTCGAAACCACGCTGACGACCGGATCCAAGACCTGCCGAATTGCCGTATACGCGAGCACCGGGATCGTCCGGGTATCGACACCGGTGAGGAACATCGCCATGATGAACTCCTGAAGACTGACGATGAATGCGATCACCCCGGCTGCGATTAGTCCTTCCCGAATTTCAGGGAGGACTATCTCAAAGAACGTGCGGTACGGGCCAGCACCCAGATCGAGCGCCGCGTCCCTGAGATTCCAGTTGAACCGGGAGAACACCGCCTGCATGATGAAAAACACAAGCGGTGTGGCCCACAACGTGTGGGCGATAATAACCCCGACATACGACTGGTGGAGTCCGTACTGACTCAAAAGGCTGAGCAACGCCACACCGATGATGACTGGGGGGATGAACAGCGGAAGGACGCTCACGAGCATCAACCCGTTCGTAAGGCGGGAGTCGCGGTCCCTGACGCCGAGCGCCGCTGAGACACCCAGTACCGTGGAGATCACCATGGTTCCCACACCGACGATGAGGCTGTTGAAGACGGCAGCAATCCAACTGGAATCTTGGAGGAACTCGCCGTACCACTGGAGCGTGAGCGCTTCCGGAGGGAACGTGAGGTAGCGCGCCTCCGTAAAGGACGTGATAACGACAATCAAAAGCGGCGTTACGAGCAGAAGAAACAGCGCAACGTACACTGCCCGGAAGAGCCCCAGCAGGAACCGCTCTCTAGTTCGCATATTCGAGATCACCTCCACCGACGCCGAGGAACCGGAACAGGAGGAGCGTCGCGACGATGACACCAACGATGATGAGTATCCCGAGCGCGCTGGCGACGGGCCAGTTAAACTCCGTGAGCATGAGCGAGTGAATCTCTATGGCGATAGTACGCTGCCCGCTCCCACCGAGTAGATCCGGAGCCGCGAAGGATCCAAACGTCCATGCGAGACTGATAACGGCCCCGACAGCGATCCCGGGTTTCGCTTCAGGAAGGACCACCTCGTAAAACGCCTGGAAACGGGAGGCGCCGTGGACCCATGCCGCTTCCAGAACGTCCTCGTCGATGGTGGTCATAACACTGTAAATCGCTAGTACGGCGTACGGGAAGATTGTGTAGACTTGCCCGGCGGTCGCGCCGAACATGTTGTTGACCAGCCGGATCGGCTCCTGGATGACGTTAAACGCGAGTAGCAGTTCGTTCGTCGGGCCTGTCGGGGAAAATATTAGGATCAAGGCGAACAGCCGAACGACCAGAGTAGTCAGTAAAACAAGTATGACAGATATCAATAACGTTTGCTTCAGGACGCCGTCGGCACGCCAGAGAACATACGCGTAAAAGGTGCTCAAAACTACTGTAACTGCTGTCACGAGGAGCGTAAACAACACGGTGAACCCGATAATGTCATGTAGTAACGGATTCGTTGCGATTTCCCGGTAGCTAGCCAGAGAGATCGTTCCGGATTCATATATCGAGTCCGGCGTTGGTTCATACAGGCTCATCCGGACAAGCAGAAGAATCGGGAGGGTAAAGAACAAAAGTTCGAGCATCGCCAGCGGGAGGATCAAAAGGAGGTTCTTCCGGTCGGAATCAGCGAACGCACCCAAGCGGCCGAGCAGTCCCGACTGCCGCGTGATTTCAGACATCGTCGATGCGGTCCCCCTGCGGCGTGAAGTACAGGGCGTCGGACGCGTCCCAGCCGATCGTCACGTCTTCCCCTCTCTTGATATCTGGGGAGTTCCGCTCGGGTCGGTCGATGAAGAGATCTGACTCGCCACTTGTCCCGATGTAGTAGCGGACGTTTTTACCCCGGTAAATCACGTCGATAACCCGACCAGTGGTAGTCTCTGTCACGTCGTCCCAGTCGCCCTCAATTCGCAATTTGAGTCGATCCGGCCGTAACGAGACGGATATTTCTGTGTCGACAGGAGTCTCGGTGCTGATCGCGTCGGGTACGCTGTCGGGTACCGTTACTCTCTCGCCGAGCGAAGGAATATCGACTTCTTCGACGTGGCTGTCAGTTACGGTGGCTGTAACGACGTTCGTATCACCGAGGAACGTTTCGACGAACAGGCTGTTCGGATCGCTGTATACCTCGTCAGGCGTACCGATCTGTACGACTGAGCCGTCGTTGATGACCGCGATGCGATCGGCGATCGTGAATGCTTCCTCCTGGTCGTGAGTCACGTGGACCATCGTTTGATCGAACTCTTCTTGGATGCGTTTGAGCTCGATTTGCATCTGCTCGCGGAGGCGCTTGTCCAGACTCGAGAGAGGTTCGTCCAAAAGCAGGACCTCCGGATTCAAAATCAGCGATCGGGCGAGAGCGACACGCTGTTGCTGCCCGCCGCTCAGTTCCGAAGGGTACTTGTCGCGGTGGTCCACCAATTCGATCGTCTCGAGGAACGACTCCGCCTTCGTGATTCGCTCGGACTTGTCGACGCCGTTTACTTTGAGTCCGAACGTGATGTTTTCCAGGACGGTCTTTTGCGGGAAAAGGGCCCACTCTTGAAACACCATCGCACAGTCTCGGTCGTAGGGTGGTGTGTCGGTGACCACGTCGCCGTCGATGTACACGTCCCCGGTCGTCGGAGTCTCGAGGCCAGCGATCGTTCGCAGGAGAGTGGACTTCCCACATCCGCTGGGGCCCAGAAAACACAAGAGTTCCCCCTCCTTTACTGAGATACTCGTCTCGTCGATCGCAGTGATGTGTCCGAAGTGTTTCGTGAGGTCGTCGGTACGCAGCGCTATCTCGCCTGTCTTGGACCGTCTCTTTTCTGCCGCCTCTGTTGACTGAGGATAGTCTGATGCCATTTCGGATGCTTTCGTTGTCGCCATCGTATTGAGTATTTTTTCAAAGTTTTGGTTCGGCGGTCATAGCACGGGTCCTCCGGGAAGGCTCGTTCGTCAGTTGTCTTGCCGGATCTCCTGGAACTGGTCGTTGAGATATCCCTGGAGATCACCGAGCCGATCGAAGTTGACGAAGTTGACCGCTTCGAGCTCCTCGTTCGTCGACGGGTAGGCCTCCGCCGTGAGATTCGGATGGTCGGCCTCCATGCTCGCCATGAAGTTGAATCCGGTCTCAGCCCACTCCGTTTGGACTTCCGGCTCCAGCATGTAGTTGAGGAATCGTTCCCCTTCCTCGCGGTGGTCTGTCCCACTTACAGTACAGTAGTTGTTGACGTATCCTCCCGTCGATTCGGGGATCGTGACGCTAATGTTGTCGTTTACGTCAGCTTCGGAGAACGCCATTCCGGAATACCACATCGCTTGCGTAATGATCCCTTGTTCGATCCCGTTGAAGATTTCCGCGGCGGACCCTGTCCAGATGTCGACGTTTTCGGCGAGCTGTTCGACCTCCTCGTATACCGCCTCGTGATTTTCTTCGTGATAGAGCTCGCCAATACCGTCGCGCTCGCCGGCGAGGAGGGCTCCGATCATCATCGGATAGATGTAGAAGACTCCTTCGAACCCGATATATTCATCAGTATCTTGCAGTTTCTCCCAGTCTGTAGACGAAACATCACTTTCATCGTACGCAATCGCTAGTAACTCGCCGTCGGTTGGAACTCCGTACTCGGTCCCTTGTCCCGGCTTGTCTTTGAGGAACGGATAGACATTCTCCAGGTTGGGGACGTTCTCCTCCCGTAGTTCGTTGTAGAGACCATCGTTCACGCCGAGGTGGTAGTACAGTTCGTCTGCAGAAACCACGTCGTACGGCGGGTTGTCATCGGGCGCCGCCTGGAGCTCCGAAAGGATCTCTCCGCCAGCAGGAGTAACGTTTACGGTGGTTCCCGTTTCCTCTTCGTATCCTCCTGCGACTACTTCCTCGAACCTGTCGGCGTACGTGCCGGCCCAGACAGCGACGTTGAGTTCGAGGTCATCTCCACCTCCGCCGATACAGCCTGTCAGACCGACGGTCGTGCCGGCCGCCGCTGTCGCCAAGACAGCCCTCCGGGAAACGTGGGTTTTCGTTGAGTTTACACTACTTGACCGAGGGTTGTTCGGATTCTCGTCTGTCATAGTTTGCAGTTGGCGTGTGTGTGTGTATCAATCATGGGGGAACTTAACTTTTTGTGTCGTTTTCGCGTTTGTCGCTGGGTGGATCGTACGTTCGTAGATGAACCTTCGTACGTACATCGTTCTGACGGTCATACGGCATCGTTTGTGGTCGCCGATTCCGTCGGTTGAGATTCAGGGCTTTGCGGGAGATTCAGGATCTCTTCGAGCGTGTATGCGATCCGAAGCAACGTATCCTCTTCGAAGTGGTTCCCCACGAACATCATCCCGACGGGGAGTCCTTCGACAGTTCCCGCCGGTACCGTGATAGATGGGTGTCCCGTGAGGACGAACGGACAGGTGTTTTTTGTCGGGGGGAACGTTCGCAGGATCTTGTCGACCCGATCGAGCTCGGGGTTGTGTTTGAGAGGTTTCGTCGGGACCGTTGGCATGGCGATGACGTCGGCGTCAGCTAGGACGTTCGCGTACTCGTCGGTGAGTGCGTAACTGAGGTTCTGCGCTTTGGCGTACAGTGTGTTCTGCTGTTTCTGGTTGAGATACTCCATCGCGAGCAGGGTCGCCTTGGCGGCGTCGGTAAGCTGATCCGTCGACGAGCGCCAGGACTTCGAGAAGATCTGTGAGAGTTTCGTATTATACCAGCCGTCGAGAAGCGAACCCTGGGCCCCCTGTTGAAGCACTTGGAGTCCACCGTAGCTCCAGATCAACAGGGCGATCGGCGGTGCCTTGAGGTGCATTGGGATCGAGACGGTCGAGACGGAGGCACCTTCCTCTTCGAGCCTGGCGAGTGCGTCATGCACTTTGTCGTTGATTTTCGGATCGCTCTCGGGGTGGCTAAACCCCTCTTCGAGGACGGCGATCGTGAGGTCCGAAACTTCGGCTTCAAGTGCGGTCGTGAAGTCCCGGTCGGGTATTTCCTTAGGCTGGCGCGGGTCAATCCCGTCAGTCCCGGCCATCACAGTCAACGCCTCTGCGACCTCGCGAACCGACCGAGCCATCGGACCGACGTGGTCGATTGACGCGTCCATCGGGATGACCCCGGTGTAGGGTATCAATCCCGTCGTGGGGCTGAGTCCGACTACCCCACACCAGGCGGCCGGAATGCGGATCGACCCGCCCTGATCGGCGCCGACGGCGATGTCTACCTCCTCGGCCGCCAGTGCCGCGCCACAACCGCTTGAGGATCCCCCCGTGAGGTATTCGTCGTCCCAGGGGTTCGTCACCGGCCCGTATCCCGAGTAATCGCCGGATGCTGAGAACCCAAACTCGTCCATGTTGAGTTTCCCCGCGATGGTCCCGCCGGCTTCGAGCAGGCGCTGGACCACTGTCGCTTCGATGTCTGGAATGTATCCCTTGAGTAGTCGGGATCCGCTGGTCATCTCCACGCCCGCAAGCGCGATGTTGTCTTTGAGTCCGATCCGTTTATCCTTCAGTAGCCCACCCGCGTCGGTTTCGACCTTCGCTTTGGTAATCCACATGTTGTGGGGGTTCTCCTCCGGTTGTTTTCCCGGCGTGCGGTCCCCGTATGTGAATTCCGTGGGTTGTTTCCCCGGCTCGGGCGTTTCCTGAATCGTCTCGTAGTCGTCGAACGTGATCTCCGCCAGCTTGTGATAGTCACTAATCTCGTCCTGTGAGAGGTCGATTCCGAGACTCTCTGCGATTTCGGCCAACTCTCTCTCCGAGGGTGTTCGTAACATACCGCGTACTATTTACTCACGTGGGAAGTGTATAAAAGTATTCCCTCGTGACTGCAGTTCTTGTGTTCGGCGTCAGAGGCCCAATTACAGCGGACGCCAAGGTTGGGTGAGAAAACCCGGCTTTCCTGGCTATATTCGATAATTATCGGAATAGTCTTTTCTCCGGACGCAAAGGTTTAAGAGAAACCCGGATAACAACTCAAGTGTGTCACTCTTCGACGTTCAACCTGATCCGATCGAGCGGAACGAGGTGTTCCGGGAGGATTACCTCCCGGCTCCGTTGCCAGTTCGCGAGGAGGGCGTCACCCGGGTTCAAGAGGGGGTCCGACGTGCACTTAGACAGCAGACTGGTGCGATCGTGGTTCGGGGCCCCTCCGGGACTGGGAAAACGACCATCGCCCGGAGGGTCGTAGACGCCGATGTGGACGGTTCCCCTGACGAGTGGACGTATTTCGAAGCGGATCCAAACAACAGCTCGTATCGCGAACAAATTCAGTTCATCAACAGACTCCGATCCGGGCCACCACTTAGCAAAACCGGATACGCACGGGACACTGTTCTAACCGAATTAGCGCGGGAACTAGAGACTGTCGTCGGTCCCCACGGAATCGCGATAGACGGGGCAACCGCCGCGACACACGAGACGTTGATCCGGGCCCTCCTGTCGTATGTGGCTGAGACTACTACGGCTCGGATCGCCGTCGTTGTGACCACCAGGCAGGAGAACGCGTCGCTCATTCCGGAAGAGTATTCAGTCGAGGAGGTCACAACGTTCTTCTCCATCGACGAATTGATGCAGATACTGAACCATCGTATCGATTGCGGGTGCGACGCCGAACGGATCTCTCCGGAGGTCGTTCCCCTGTGTGCCGCTTACGGGATTGAACGCGGCGACTACGCCCACAGCATGCTCGACGTGTTTACGCGATCCGCGAAAGTCGCACAAGAGAACCTGGCTCCCGAGGTCGTCGGTAAGCACGTCGAAGAGGCCAAAACCCGGCTCAAAGACGCGAATCTCATGTCTAGGGTTCGGACGTTGGACGAACACTCCGTGCTCGTCTTGTATGCGGCAGGTGAACTTGCGTCAACCGGACGGACCCCCGCAGCCAGCGCAACACTACGGACGGAGTATGAGAGCTGGTGTGCCTCGATCCCCGTCGAACCACTCAGTCGACGACGGTTGCGCGATCGGTTTCGACGCCTCTGTGACGACGGCATACTGACCTATGAGGAAGTAAACGAGGGCCGAAACGGGGGACGATATCGGGAGTATTCGCTCGTGGTACCTCTTGAACGACTGCAGCGGTCGCTTGAGGAGGCGACAGCATTTTCGGAGATACATCGGACGATACAGTGGTGAGTTTTTGAAATTACATTAATACGTGTGTAATGGGGCTCTATTGCGGGAGGAGACGGCATTAGTGGCGACCAATGCCATTATTTAATGAAAATTATAAATTTACATTACTATACGTTCTATGATGATTCATGAGCTGGTTGATGAAGAATCCAAATTGGTCATTAGTTATACAAATGAATATGATGCCATAAATATCTAAATATAATTGTATAAATTAATATTTAATATAATATTGTAAATTATATAGCTATGAAATCGGTACTTTTCGTGCGATCTAAAGAGATACTACGATGTAAGAATTTCGATGGATAACAGCCTAATCAAGCCGGCGTGAACGATCAGTTTTGGTGATATAATTACCATCATTAACAGAATTTATATAATATATTATCGGTAGTTCCCATCGTCCTTGATTGCTAACTCAATTTCTGGAGGGATATGAACGAGATCAGAGCAACCGATTCAGTGAGTCGAACAAAGATGGCGATCTCACGCCAGTGACATCGCCGTCAGTCCAGACAACAGGCGAAGCTGTCGCTCACGGACAGGACTGCCGCTGGACGCGGGCAGTTCAGCCCGCTTCCAGCTGACTGTAGGTCGCCGGGATATGGAGACGATAACCGATCTCGGTACTCACCGCCGCCACTTCTCGAACGGCTATTCGAAGACGCTCAGAAGATCCACAAGCAACAACCGATCTTACAAGAAACACTCGCTACCGCTACTCAACCGGGGTTTAAGTCTTAACTGCAGACCGATGCCACAGAGCGCTTTGACGTTCACCATCACACCGCTAGGCGGCCACTTTTCGCGTCTAGTCCAAAACTCTTATATTAGTATTATAATCTGTGAAATAATATGAGGGCTGGACAAATTATGCAACCGTACTCACCCACCTCACTCACCGGTGAATCTCTACCAGGAGGCGTTCGACTGTGAAGCGTGAGTACCTTCGTGTAATTCCGACATCTGAAGCAATCGATACGGAGAATGTTCCTAAAGCTATTGCAAGCCTCCACAAACTCTGTGCCAATGAAACCTCCTCATTTCGAACTACGTTGAATCCGTTTTCCACGTCGACTCCTCCACGGTTTGAATTTTTAGCACTCAGTGAGGGACACCAAGAACCAATCCAATTCTATTATGGAGCTGATGAACACTTCCGCACACTCGAAAAACGACTCCGGACAATCTACCCCGAGACGTTCGACATAGAAAAAGTCGATTTAGACCTTGCAACTCGTTTGATACGACCCGTGGAGTACAGTTGTTCTGACTTTGCAAATCGAGTCCAGAATAACAATCTGCGTTATCAATTTGATCCCGAAGAACAGTACAACATCGAAACAGATGAAGAGAGAAACACGATCAAAGATTCTAGCATCTCAAATACCTCCACGCTGTGGAATCTCACCTCTGAGGGATCACTGAGAGTCAATGATACTGTCTTCGAACTAGCTCGGACCCACGAAACTCCCGAAGAAGATGGCCTTCGAAAAATCCAAAAGCCAACGATAACTCCTGATGAGACGATTCTCGCTCGGCCTTCTGTTGACAGTGTCTCTCCGATCGGGGTTCGTTGGTACGGGGACGCAACTCGAAAGCAGGACTGGATGACTTCACTTCTCCCGTTTGCTCACGACGATCCGGCCGACCACGTGACTCCAGTTGAACAATCTGGAGCCACGTTGGCCACACTCATCGAGCACTTGATGGAAGCTTCCATCCCAGTCGCGTTCCAAGTCGTCTTCCAACGACGGGATAACTGGCATAGCGATGCAGTCGTTCGAAAAGAAGCTCTCACTGACGGACGGGATACGTTATTCCAAGAAATCGTCGGCTCTGTTCTGGAGGTCAACTCCCAACAATCCGGTGACGACCTCTCTCAGCAGAGTACGTCCGTCGCGAAGCGTCTCGACTATATTGATGCCAAAAACCCAAAACGAACATTCACTGCGAACATTCGAGCACTCGTAGTCCCTGTTCGAGAGGAAGAGCGGAAGGAACTCGAGTCGCTGATGGACGCCTTATGCCCAGTATTTGACCCATTGGATGGACCATTCTACGAAGTCGTCGGGAAACGGTTCCAGTCCAAAGGATTTCGAGACAAGACGAAAGTAAAGCACGCCCGTGCAGAGTTACAAAGACTCCTCGACCGAGAGATCACCACTGGCCGGGGGAAAACCCGCCCTGATCTGGTTTTAAGCGGAAAAGAACTGGCTAATTTCGTTCTCGTTCCCTCGTCAGCACAGCTTACAGTCGAGGGGCAACGTGGGACTCGGGCCGAGCAACAAAGTCGTAATCCGCTCCCTTGCCCGAATCCGGATCTTGTCGGACAATTCGATGATGGGATGGCTCTCGGGTACCCGCTTGATGAGAACGGTGAAACACAACCGACACCTATTCGAATTCCTCCAAAACTGCTAACCACCCACTATGGACGATTTGCCTCGACTGGAAGCGGGAAATCCAAGGCGATCATCAACGATGCGCTGTCTCTTCGAGAAACCACTGGTGGGCCTGTTGTCGTCGTCGATCCCAAGGGCGACGGCATGTGCTCGAATTATCTCCGGTGTCACTACGACAAGTTCGGTTCAGTCGATGACGTCTATCAGTTCCGGGTCCCCGATGTCGTGCCAGCATTCTCCTTTTTCGATATCCGCCCAGCATTAGCAGCCGGGCGCCCCCGAGAAGATGCAATTCAGGATAAAGTGGATCATTTCCACGATATTCTGGGGATGATCATGGGATCTGAGCGGTACGAACGGGCGTTCGTTGCGAATGAAATCCTGAGCTATCTCATCAAAGCACTATTCGACAAGGAATACGGTAGCGATGTGTTCGGTCTGGACAACCTTTTCGAGGCTGCAATCAAGATGCAGCGGGAGCAGATAATCCCTCCCGTTGCAGCGGATAACCAAAGCGTCGAGGAATCACTCACACGCCACTTCGCGAAGGACGACCACCAGTTTCAGGTGTCGATGGACGCAGTTGGAAATCGTCTGGATAAACTCAATGAGGACGTACATCTCCGACGAATCTTCAGTCACGTCCCCACCCAGGCTGACACCGGCGAGTATCTGGACAACCATTTCGACTTTCGGGATTTCCTTGAAGAAGACGTCACACTATTATTCGACCTCGGAGATCTCAGGCCAGAAGCGCAGCGAGCGATCACGCTGCTTCTGTTGAGCAATCTCTGGGACGCTGTCCAGGTCAGACGGCGGGATGATCAAGAGGAGTACGATGCCCTCACAAATCTCATCATCGAAGAATCCGCTCCCATCGCCTCGACGAAATTGGTGTACGAACAGTTGCTCCCGCAGGGGCGGTCCTTCGGATTGAGCATGGGGCTCGTCATGCAGTTCCCCGAACAGGTGCGGAATGAAAGCCAGCGAGCGTACGATGAAGTTCTCAACAACGTCAAAACGAAACTAATCGGGAACATCTCGATTGAACACGATCTCGCAGAATCGATGGCTCACGAGGATCTCAGTCCGACCGAGCTCCGCAATCGAATTAATACTCTACCAAGTGGAGAGTGGATTACTCAACTTCCCAGTCCATCCTTCGGGGAAACTGGACCAGCGCCGTTCTCGATGAAGCCACTGCCGATTGCATCTGGCCATCCAGAGAGTGACGATCCGCTTTCTCCAGAGCAAGCGGAGTACTTCGAGACTGTGGTACTACCGGAACTTACCAATCGCACACGGCGCGAGTACGGTCTCTCTGGGGGCTCAGAATCCGAAGAGACAGACGAACAGCATACGTGGGGTAGCCAGTCGACCACAAGTGATTCTGTAGAGACGTCTGCCCATTCATCCACGCCTTCCGAGTCGTCGTTTATTGGCACAACCACAGCCAATTCGGAACCCGGTTCTGAAGATTCTCTGGGTTCATCCGAGCTGTCCCCGCTAATTTCGGAGTCTGAATCGACTGCCTCTACTGTAGAAAATCAGCTACAGACTACGGAAACTGAGCGTGACGCGGATACTGGAACGGAACGGTCCCCAATAGCAGAACTCGGTGTTCGAGTCTCCGACGAAACGCTCCAAAACAGAGGGCTCAGTCGCGACGACGTCCGCTTTTTGGATCGGGTATTGTCGGTAATGAACAGGGAATCTTCCGAGTACACATTACTGGATTCGATGCGTGCACTCAGAGACGAATACGAGGAACTCAATGTTCAGCGTCTCATCAACCAAGATTTACTGGAGGAAGCTTCTGCGTGTCGGCGAAAGTACTACACAGTACTCCCGGAAGGCCGAGATCTCCTTGGCCAATCGCTCAATGTCGGTCCGGGGGAGGGCGACATCGGAGAGAAAACTCCGCATAAAGTCGGCGTCCGACTCCTGGAACTGTGGTTAGCCGAAAAGGAAACGGTCAGTCGTGTCGAATGCTACTACGAATACGACGAGGAGACGGTTTTCGATGTCGCTGCCTTCGATGGCGAGAATACTCTCGTTTGGGTGGGTGAGGTGGAACTACCCAGCAACAACAAACAAGCGGTCCTCTCCGACTATGATAAACTGGGTACTGTCGATGCGAAAGCAGTCTGGGCGTTCGATAGGCGAGAAACTGCGGTTGAGGTTATCAATTGGCTTGCCGAGGCAGATCGTGTCGAACACAAGGTGACAGGCAGAGCCGCACGTTCGTTCGCCGATATTCGAGATACAGCAGAGGACTTCGACGCCGCCGGGATGACGACAATCAGGAGTTTCCATACGCTTGATGGGGAGGTCAACCGATGACGTGGCGGCCAGCAACCGACGAAGAGATTGATCGGTACTACGCTGAAGAGTTCCCTACCCATGTAGATCATCTTCCGGGGTTTCTCACTGCTACTGGTCCGAAGCAGTATGCGTTGGCGTTTCGAGAAGCACACCCGGTCAGATCAGATGAACGACCGAATAAGGAGTTCATCCGTCGGGATACGAGGCAGACAAACGAAGCAGGAGAGCCAACTATCCAGGTCTTCGATCAGTTCGAAGACGTCATCGATTTTATTCGGCAACCCGCTCGTAACGATCCGCTAGCCCCGAGTGAGTACGCCCTTGCTGATCCTGCTCTGTTGGAGAACACAGCCCCACGGCCAGCTGCCGTCTACTACGCTCTTGCTCATTGGGACCGACCCTGGATACTTCTCGTGGACATCGATGCGAAAGATATCGCTCGTGAACGGGCAACCGAAATTGTCCCCTTCGGTGTCGACGAAAACGATCTCACGGATCTTCTCGATATGGCGGGGATACTTGATGCACCCCCTGCCGGCTATCCGTACGCATTTGAGGACATCGAGCAGGCTCTCGAGTACGGATTTGAGGTACAGGACATCTTCGAGCAAGACTTTGCGGCTGAGGAAACGATGGTCGTATACACAGGACAGGGTGTGCACGTCTATCTCCTGGATTCTGACCCTGCCCACCGATACGATGAGAAAAGTCGTGAAGTTGTCGTCGATTTGCTATCGGAATCGTACGACATCCCTATCGATCCGGTCGTCACACCCGATCGCCGCCGTGTGGCGCGTCTTCCGTACTCGCTACACGCCGACGTTTGTCGTCTCGTTCAGCCAATATCGAGTCCAGATTTCGATTTCCGATCCGCTACCCCGGAGGTAATCGAGACATGAAGAGTGAAACTGCCAACACTGAGGAACGGATAGCCTATCGAATCGCTGCCCTCCCACCAGAGCACCAGGACACACAGATTGCTGAGTTGTTTTCACGAGGGTACGATCGGTACCGTGTTGATGGAGAATACCAAGCCAACGATCTATTGGACGACGTCGAACAGTTCGGTACAGCGGCATTCAAACCCCGTGTCCGTTCTTCCGCACTTGATGACCCATTCGTCGACGAACCAGCGACGCTAGCAGTATTGGCGACATTGAGTGCAATCTGTGTCAAATCTCAGTCGATGTTTGAGGATACACCACCACGACGAATCCAGCCGCTGTACGATATCCGAGAGCTCTACGTCAACAACCTCGCATCGCTCCTTCGGGAATATGCTGATCCAACGCTATATCAGGAAATCGCTGAACTCCTGTATGGAAAGGAAGATAGTGAGGATGGCCCCCATCCTGGCCGCGTCTGTACGGCAATCACCGAGAAACCGGAGTTCGGCGGTGGTCTCTATCTCGAGATTCCCATGGCTGCTGCCTCTCGAAAATGCCTGGTTAGAGCAACCTCCACGGAAACTGGGTCCAATACTCAAGGAGAAATCCTCACGCGAATAGCGAATAATCACCTCTACGTTCCGGTGGGGGATTTCGACAGCAAGTACCGATCCTACGCTGAACAGGCGTTCAAAAAGCTTCTTCGTATACAGGAAAACGAGATCACTGAGGAGCAACGGACGTGGTTAACGACGAACGAGAGTGCAATCTCCGAACAACTTGAACGGTTCCAAAATACCGGCCATACTGAACGCCTTTGGCGGGACTGGCAACCTGGGCAACGGCTTATTCGCGTCGTTCGTACTGCGGTCCGTCATGCAACGGATGGTCACGCCGAAACTGGCGAATTCCATACTGCTGAAGAACTCTACAACGCGCTCGAGTCGTATGACACAGACTCCAACTGGGAGCAAACAGTCCTCGATAGTATCTCGAGTCCCAGTAGTCTCGCGAAAAGTCTCACAGACAACGAGTCACATCCGGCTGTAACCGTCGACCGGGACGGAACGGTCAACAGGTATCGCATCGGCTATGCTTCCCGGAGCTCGCAACGACTTGATATCGAAACAATCGACGATGTGTTCCAGCTTCCATGTTTTGCTGCTATGGAGTCCAGGTTACACGAGGAAAAACCAGTTCGGAAGGACCTCTACAGCTTCGTCCGACTCGTGATGTGGCTCCCCCAGTATCACGACAGGAGTCTGGATGCGATCCTTGCGGATCTCAAAGAAATATTCTCACGGTGGCCCTGGTATGACGAGGAAATTACTGAATATCAGATCCGCTATGAGTTCTCCAATACGATCGATGGAGATCCACCGCTACCGATGAATTGTGACAACGATGATCTGCAGCGGTATTGCATCGGACAAGATCAATGTCCGTATTCGATTTGGGGTAGTCTACCGTTCCCAGAGCAAATGTATGATCTGATTTCAAACAAATCTAATCAAGAGATGGACCCGTTCTGATTCCTCTATACTATCAGAATAATATAACTGTTGATACTCGAAGGTCTAATTTCTATCTCAAAGGTCGTCATGGACGAAGTAGGGGCTGTACCACCGGTTTGTGCGAGATTTGGATTCATAGTCGCTGGATAGATTCGAAGATGGCGAGTCAATGACCGGTCCCAAGCAAATCGCAGGGGGGGACTCAATAGACCTATTTTCCCCAAAATCTGGAGGTAGTAACTGCTGTCAACGAGAAGTTCGAGTATTTTCATGCGATAACCAGCTGTCGATGACTCTATTACTCCTTCAGAATCGCCCGACGGTCATTTAGCTCGATTTAAACCGGTAGGAGATCTGGACAGATTGGGGAATTTTTCCAAAGATATACGCCCATATTCGCAGTTCAGAACACCTTGACGCAGAGCAACGACTCCCTGTAGCAGTAGATTCAATATCCAAATACCTCATCTCGGAGACCAGATGGGTACCGAAGCGAAAACTCAGAGGAACAGGAGTATGTACCAGAAAAGAGACTATACAGTGCACTCTCAAAAACAAGACCTGAATCCAGCATGGAAACCATCTCAGATTCAGTCAAGCGAATCGTTTCCGAGACCACAGAGAGATTGTGGAAGTAGATTTGAGACAAGTGTCTATATTGGGAGACGTACGCATTCCTCGTGGTCAATCGATCTGTGACGACATGATATCGACCAGCTACGACCGAATGATTCTCCGGGGGACCCTTCCGATTGTCGTCATCAGTTTAGCGGTCGGCACTCCTCGTGGTATCACTGATTTACTGACCTCGATCTACACGCCAGGACATTGCAACCGCACCGACAGCATTAGAACTCGAAACAAGGTTACCTGACGACGCTTTATGGGTCCTTCCACTGTTCTAGCGTGTCATAGAAACGTTTACAGCCGATTTATCGCGTTGCACCGGAGTGGCAAAGTGTTGAAATAGAAATGGTTAGAGAAGACAGTGCAAGATACAGAGCGTATGCAGCACGCGCCGATTTGTATCTCTCTACTGACCGTATCTTAATATCCCCAAAGGTAAGTTTATTAAACAAGCAAGATAACACTGCTTAAGACAAAATGACCTTTTCATTTGACACCACTTATAATAATTTGGACCCAAGCCTCTATTCGAGAGTAACGCCGAAAAGTATCGCTAATCCAGAAATCGTGGTTCGTAATGACGGGCTCTGTGCTGATCTTGGATTGGATCCAGCGGAACTCAATGCTACCATTCTAGCAGGCCAAGACCTCTTGGAAGAACCAATCGCCCAGGCATATGCAGGCCACCAGTATGGGAGTTTTACCGTCCTGGGCGATGGGAGAGCGATGATACTCGGCGAACATGTACGCGATGGTGATAGATACGATATTCAATTGAAAGGCTCCGGTCGAACGCCGTACTCGGGGAGAGGCGACGGCAACGCAACTGTCAGCTCGATGCTCAGAGAGTATCTGTATTCAAATGCGATGCAGAATCTACACATCAAAACATCGAGAAGCCTGGCGGTCCTCGAAACTGACGAAGCGATCCGACGACGACGGACGGAACCTGGAGCCATTCTTGTCCGGGTGATGAACAGCCACATTCGATACGGGACCTTTCAGTATGTTGCAAGACGAGCAGCCGACGAACTACAGCGATTCACTGACTACGTTATTGACAGACACTACCCACAGCTAACTGCAACGGATCGTCCATACCTCGGTTTCTTTGATGCAGTCATGCAGTCGTCGATTGAGATGGTTGTCGACTGGCTGCGTGTCGGATTCGTCCATGGCGTGATGAATACGGACAACATGAGTATCGATGGAGAAACATTTGATTACGGGCCCTGTGCGTTCATGAATTACTATGATGAGGAGGCGGTCTTCAGCTCGATCGACAAGCACGGGCGATATGCGTTCGGCAACCAGCGACCCATTTTGCGGTGGAATCTCGAACGCCTCGCAGAGGCGCTCCAACCGATGTGTACACGAACGGCGCTCACGTATGATGAACTCGAGGGTAAACTGGACGAATTTGACGATCGATTTGATGCCCAATACTTCACGATGATGCGAAAGAAGCTGGGGATCACCTCGGATGACGACGAAGCACTCGTCGATGAATTTCTGGAGTGGCTCCGCAAGTCGAATGCAGACTATACCAATACGTTCCTCGAATTAGAGACGCCCGGTACGTTTGATTACCCAGCGTTTGCAACTACAGAATTCGAACAGCTCAGGGATGAACTGGCTGCTGTCGGCCTAGATGAAGAGTTGATGCAGGAAGCCAATCCGCGGTACATTCCCCGCAACTACCTGGTTGAAGAGGCACTGGACGAGTATCTCGAAACTGGGACTCTATCCAAATTCGAACGGTTATTGACCGTGTTGGAAAACCCCTATACATCGAAGGATATCGGTTCGCAATTCCAGCAACCACCGCCACGAGAATTCGATACGGAGTATACAACGTACTGTAATACGTGAGCCAATAGTACCAAAGTAGGTATACTCATCAACTCACCATTGCTCAGGCGAGGACACTATCATCGGGCAAACAGCAGTTACTGTTGATGAACTGTTGGGCATCGCCGATTGAGAGAGCAGTATTCACAAATGCAAGACTCGCGCTGTGTATGCAGCATGGAGATCCTGTCAAGGTTGATGTATTTCAACAGAGCCAATAGTATATAAA